>JAZMZV010000133.1:0-17524 GCA_045586185.1 Thermoguttaceae bacterium
CATATTTTTTACATAAAATTAGAAGAGTTAGGATTATATGGAGAGAACGAGGGTATTATTGTCTAAGATGTCTGTTTGTATAAAGAATACCATAATACCCAATGCCTAAAAAAAGAACCTCGAAAAACTTCGAGGTTCCAGTATGGTTGTTTATTTAAGCGACGGCAAGCCGTCGTTTTCCGGGGGCTTAAGCGCCCCGGCTCGCCTTACTTTCGTTTGCGGAAGTACAGCAGTCCAGCCGCGCCGAGAATCATCAGCGCCCAGGTGGACGGTTCCGGGACGCCGGATCCGGGTTCAGGTCCAGGTCCTGGAGCGTAAAGACCGATCAGATACAGACCGTCGCTTCTGCCTTCCAGACCAAATTTGCCGTCAAAGTTGTCAAACAACAAACTGCTGTAATCTTCAATGTCTTCGACAAAGCCTTCGTCGGAAACCAGCTTGTATTCAGAACCTAACGCCGCCCAAAGATCAACATCGTTATTTTCAAAGTACAGTTTGATAATCGAATTGTCATCGATAACAAACGCGCCGTTGTTGGCGGCAATAGTCAGCGTATCGTATTGATTGGCGTCATAGGCGCTGAACTCGAACAAGCCCGTCGCGCCAACGTCCATGATAACGCTGCCGTTGACGGTCATGTCGCCAACGGAGTTGCCCGGCGAGAACGTTGAGCCGGTACCGACGTATAAATCGCCGTTGTACTGACCCTTGAAGTCCAGTTCGCCCGCGGAAACGTTTATTCTCTCAAAAGTAACAGAGTCTGGAGATTCAGCGCGAATCTTCAACGTTCCCTCGCCGGTCTTTTCAATTGTTTTAGCCGTGATTGATCCGACATACTGAGACGTTTCCGTATTGTTGAGCGTCAACGCCTGACCGGACGCGTCAAGATTTGCTGAAACGGCAACGCTTCCATCGTCGTTCAATTTTCCACCGGACAGGTTATTGAGCTGTCCGCCAGCCGACAAAGCCATCGTGCCTTCTTCAATGGTTGTTGAACCGGTATAAGCTGGCGCCTGAGACAGCGTCAGAGTTCCTTCGCCCTTCTTCGTGAATCCGCCAGCGGCGTCGCCTTCTTCCGTTCCCTGTTCGATATTGGCAGTAATCGTAATGTTATGACCGTTGGTGTCGATAATGGCTCCGCCCTGCTTGATGTAATATTTCATTCCGCCAGCCGGAGCGAGGAAAGCCGCGTTGTCTGCGACAGCCTGAAGGGTTCCGCCGTTGAAGTTGAACGTACTAGCTGGACGGGGACCTCCAGAGCCAGAGGATTTCATAGCAAACATTGATATCGTTCCGCCGTTGAGATTGACGGTACTGGTTCCCTGACCGAACCACAAAACGCCGCAGGACGGGTCAGTTCCGGTCGTGTATGAACCAGGAACGCCGAGCGTAAGAGTTCCACCGTTCATGTTGAGCGTGCCCTTGGCGTCGTTATTGTTGGCAGAGAAAAGAATTCGACCGTCAACCTGCATCGTTCCGCCGTTGATGGTAAGAACGCCAGTGCAGTTGCCATTGGTTCCCAGCTGCATACTGCCGGTTGTATTGCTGCCGTTGCGAATTGTTACGTTTCCGGAGTCCAGAACAAGAGTTCCATTAGAACCGTTTCCGATCATGACAGAATTGTTGTATGCATCGGCAGACATATTGATAGTTCCGTCGTCGCCAGCGTCAATGACGGCAGTTCCGCCGGTTCTGACAACAAGTCTGGAGTTGAAGCTCGAGCCGGTAATATTCAGCGTTCCAGCAGAAACGTACGTCAGCCCGGTATACGTATTGGCGCCGGAGAACGTTGCCGTTCCTTCTCCCAGTTTTTCTACAGAAGCGGCTTCATATTTGTTCATATTGTAAGCGTCTGTAATTGGGGTGGAAATAATCAGGTCAGGCAGATCGTCAGTCGCAGCGCCGGCGTTGCGGGTAACGTCCGCCACGTTCAGACGGGTTGTATTTACGTTAAACGCGATAGCGGCGTTGGGGTTGTTCGGATTGCCGGAAATCAGAACCGGGTTGGCGGCAGAATCGTCGTCGTTTCGAGTAACGTAAACGTTATCCGACAGTTTGAACGCCTTATAAGTTGCATGTCCGTCTTCCGCATAAATTGACGCGCCGTTTTTCAACGTTACGTTCGACAGGTTATTGAAGAACGCGCCGGCGTTGGAAATGCGTCCGCCGTTGACGGTAATCGGAACCAATGAGGCATTCTCGCCGTTGGTCAGGACGTCGTGACTGGCAAAGCGAAGCTCGCCGCCTTCGTTTACGACAACGCTCCTTCCAGACTGCAATTTACCCAGAACCGAGGTCTTATTGCCGCCGTTCCAGCCAGCAGTCGCTATTACAACGCCATCGTCAATAACCAAATTCCCGGTGAAGGAAGAACCGTTGTTTGACAGCGTCAGCGTTCCTTCTCCCGACTTGTTCAGCCCGCCAGCGCCGGAAATCGCGCCTGTTACCGTAAGATTATGATCAGCGGCGATTTCAAACGAACCGTTCGCGTTCAATTCAACCGGGTTGGCATACGTCGCTGCGCTGTCGCCTTCGAGGAACTTGGCGCCCTTCTTGTTGATGCCGTCAATAGTCCACTTGTCGGCGGAAATATCTGCTGTATTGGCGTAGTAGTACGGATCCGTTACCGGAGGTTCCGGCGGCTCCGGTCCGTCCAGCTTCATCAGAACGAGGTTGTTGTCTGCCGTTGTCAGATACCAGCTGTCTGTTGCAGCCGAGTTGACTAACAGCTGAACGCTGTTCAAATCAATGCCCATTGAAGAGGAATTAATCAAAACGTAACCGCTGTCGGTACTGTTGTTCCACCACGAGGTTTCGTCGCCATTATTAAACGTGAGGTTGACAATTCCAGAAGCCAGCGTTGCGGAATTAACCGTCAGGAAATCGTAATCGTTTGCTAAAGCGGTATAGCCGTTGAAGTCGAAGTAAATCGCGCCGCCATTCATGGTCAAAGACGCCGCAGTGATATTCGCCGAATCAGCATTTTCGCCGATAATAAATGAACCGCCGTTGAGCGTAACGTTTGTTGAACCGATATTCGCGCCCGTCTGGAATGCAGCGCTTTCTCCCACGGTTACGTTAGAAGACGCCAGCCGTCCTGTACTTGACAAAAGCAGCGTACCTTCTGAAACGGTCGTTGGACCGGTATACGTATTGACCGCCGTCAGTTCCATCGTGCCAGCGCCGGCTTTAATAATTTCCGTTGAATGTTTAAGAGCGCCGGAAGTTTGGTACGTCGGGTCGACAATTACAGCAGAAATAACAAGGTCAGAAACGTTATCATTAACCGCTGCGTTCGCACTGGTAATTTCTTCGACAGTAATTGTCGATTTTGAAGTTCCCCCACTGATAGCGCTGCTGGCCCCTCCAAAACCAATTACGGCGTTAGGTTTATCCGGATCTGCCGTAATAGTTACAGGAGCGCCGGCGGTGTCGTCAGCATTGCGTTCGACTTTTAAGTTATGCAGTTTGTATGTTTTCCATGTTGCATTTCCATCGGCAGCGTGGAGGTTTGCGCCGTTTCTCATTGTCAGGTTGGTAAGATAGTTATACGTTGCGCCCTCGTTTGAAATCTTTCCACCGTCAACAACGAATTTGAACGGACTTTCGCTGTGAGCGTTAATGAAAATATCCTGAGCGGCAAGAACCAGTTCTCCGCCTTCGTTGACAGTAATCGTTTTAGCGCTGGTAACGCTTCCTAACGGAGACGTGCTGGAACTCTTCCAGCCGGACGTTGCCTTGAGTTTGCCGCCATTAATAGTAATGTTGCCAGTATAATTGCTGTCCTGACTGCTCAAAACAAGCGTTCCCGCGCCAGTTTTTGTGAATCCGCCGCCGCCTTTAATTTGACCGCTAATGGTCAACGCGTCAGACTGGACGTCATACGTTACTGTAGCCGTGTTATTGATATTGGTTCGGCATTTAATAATCGAATCTCCGGTTGACGTAATCGTACCGGTTCGAGCGCCGAAGTCCAAGCCTGTGCCGCTGGAGTTGTATGCGTATTCCGTTTCAATAACGCCGCCTTCCAAGGTTAAGTTTGTAATATGAGTATAAGTAGCGGGAATAAATGTACCGCGAATGATTACGTCGTTCGGCGAACCGTAGCCAAGCGGGTTGTGAGCGTGCGCTTCCAGAGTCGCTCCGGATTCAATCGTTACAACGCCAGTTCCGAAAGAGCCTGTTGATTTATTTGGAGAATTAACAATAACAAGACCTTCGGCAATTGTAAACGGGTTAGAAAATGTATTTGTATTATTTATGTACAAAGTTCCTTCGCCGAGCTTTTTAATAGTGCAGTTACCGGAGTACCGCGAAATTACGCCCGTCAAATTAAGCTGAGAATTTTCGGCTGTAGTAATTTCAAACGTTCCATCGGTACGAAGTCTGATAGGACCGGAAATCGTTGAAACGGTGGGATTCGCAGCCGTCGCGCCGTCCAAAGCGTAAGAAAAGAACTTAACGCCTTCGTTCAATACGTCGTACGTGCCGCCGCCGGATGACGATGCCGTACCGCCGTACATGTGAAGCTCGGTATTGTTGAGCGTTTCATTTCCAGTGTTGTTGTCCATCGTACCGTAGATGTACATTTTGGTAGTAGACGAACCGTATCCCAGCGAATCGTGCGTAGCGCATAACAGCGTTGCGCCTTCGGCAATTGTAATCTGACCGTTAAATCGCTTACCATTGCCCATATTGCCTGTAATTTCAAGACTTCCTTCCTGAAGATCGACGTTATTATTAATCCAGGTACTGGTTGTCAACTTACCCGCTCCGGATTTAACCGTTTTGGCTTCGCCGTTATTGGTAATTGTATAACCAATCGACATGGTTTCATCTTCGCCAGGAGCGAATTCCAAAATACCGCTGTTATTAACCGCGCCGGTTCCGAGCGCGCCTTCGCCGGTTACCTTAAGCGTTCCGGCAGAAATTGTCGTTCCGCCGGCATAGTCGTTAGCGCCAGACAGGGTCAGCGTTCCGTTTCCGGATTTGGTCAAAGCGCCTGCGCCGGTAATAACGCCGGAGAACTGCGAGTCTTCCGTATTATTAATAGTAACCGCCTGACCGTTGTTGTCCAGATTGCCAGCTCCGGAAAGATTGTACAGCGTTCCGCCTGCCGACAGAACCAGCGTACCAGCTGAAATCTTTGTTGAGCCGGTGTACGCTGGAGCCTGAGACAGAATCAACTTACCTGCGCCAAGCTTGTCGACCGCGCCTGTACCGGAAACCTGTCCGCCTAACGTCAATTCGTAGTTTTCGCCAACTTCGACAGTGCCGTCGGCGCTCATTATAACGGGATTGGAATAGGTAATATTACGGTTGTCGCCAGTAATGAGCTTGGCGCCGTATTTTTCACTTCCGTCAATCGTCCACTGATCAGCAGTGATGTCGTCTGAATTGGCAAACCAGTACGGACCCTCTCCCGGGGGAACGTCCGTTGCAGTCAGAAAAATATTATTACTATCCTTAGTCAGCGTCCAGCTTGCTGTTGGAAAACCGGAGACAGTTACCTGCATATTGCTGCCGATATCCCCTACCAAACCGCCTTTCTCGGTTGTTATAAGCTGAATTGGCGATGAACCAGCTTTAGCCCACCATTGATCTTCATCTGCATAATTGAACGACAGATCAATTACGCCGGAATTCAAATTGACGGAGTCTGTAAAAGTAAGCCAGTCGGAATCGTAATATCCGGTATTGTCGTTTATATCAAAGTGGATTGTACCGCCATCGAGCGATAAAGATTTAACGTCAACTTCCTTTGTAGCTGGAGAACTGCCGAGAATAAAAGTTCCGCCTGTAATTGATACGTTTGTATTGGACATACTAATATCGGTTTGAAGCGTTCCGCCGCTCGGAACAGACAGAGAGGTCGAATTCATGGATGCATTTTCTGGCAGAAAAAGCGTTCCTTCTGATACGGTCATTAAGTCAACGCTGCATGTAGTCTGAAGCGTTAATGTTCCAGCGCCGACTTTGACCATTCGACCATTGCCTTCCATATAGCCGGTCATTGTAACATTCTGACCATTAGTATTAATCGTACCGACCGCGCCGGAATTAAATGTTACGGAGTTTGTAATTACAGGATTAGGGATGTTAACCTTCAACGTGGCATCGCCGTAATATACAATAGATCCTGATCCCAACGCGGATGAAGAAGCTATTTCGAGCGTTCCACCTGAAAGAACTGTTCCTCCGTAATGAGAGTTTTCTCCCGAAAGGGTAAGCGTTCCCGACCCGATTTTTATCAACTGAACGCCGCTCTGAACTTTGCCTGTAAACGTAGACGAACTATTGTCAGCGCCAACTCGTAAGGTACTGCCGCTGTCTCCGGTGATAACGCTCAGATTGTCTGAACAAACGATTCCGTTGACGGTTTCTGTATGTCCGTTAAGATTCAACGTAGACGTCAATCGATTGCTGGCGTCCTCCCAGCTGTACATAACGAGTTTGCCGGTTGAGGTCGTTCCAGCAGTGAGAACGTCGGGAATCTGTTCGTCAGCGTCCAGAACAAGCGTTCCCGCATACGTGGTAACGCCGCTGTTGTTATACATACCAGACGAGCCAATCTGCGTATTGCCTTTGTAGTTATTGACAGACGACGTATTAGCCAGATGTACTTTAGTAAGGTAACCCGGAGCAACAGTCAAACCGCCATCGCCGGTTAAAATGTTATTAAAATACAATATGCCCTGATTGGAAGACCAGTTATGAGAACCAATTTTTGCTTCGCCGGTCAGGTTTACGGTTCCGTTAATGTTGACAGGACCGTTTGCAGCCATTTGCATTCGGAATTTACCGGTTTTTTCGCTGCCATACCCATCGCCGCTAATAACAATGTTGCAATTAAGCGTTGCGGAATCCGCTCCTGTAAAATAAAGCTGTGCGTTAGCCGCTGTAACGTTGACCGTATCTGACGATGTCAAATCGCAATACGTTTTGCCAGATGGCAGCCCGCCTGCTCCCGCTTCGCCAGGCTTTACACGCGTTGTCAGCGAGTACGTTTCTGCCGCGGCGGAACCGATAAACAGCGTTGTCGTCAGCGCAACTGCCAGCGCAAAACGGACAGCGCCGATTAAATTATTTGTAACGAACAAGGAAATACGTTTTTGAAATGTCGATTTCATTTCTCGAACCTTTATAAAATTTAATATGTGATTGTAAAACGAGCATATAATAGTAGCCCGCTTTGGATGTTTACAACTCTCCAAATAAAATTTCATCAATATATATTATACACAAAAATTTTTTGGATTTTTAACAAATTCAAAAAATCTTCAAAAAATATTTGATAAGATAGGTAAACTTTCCGGTAATAACAATAATAGGGATTATATGGATTGTAATGATTAGAGAACAGACAGACCTGATTCGTTCCGAGAGTTTAAAAGAACGGTTGTTAGAGAGAACCGATTTTTGCTGTAAAGAAAAAAGCGGGAGTTCCCTCCCGCTCGTTCGATATTTTATTACGCTTGCGTAACTCCTAACTCCTAATTCCTAACTCGCTTACGCAGGAATAATACGAAAACCCCAAGCGCCATCAGCGCCCAAGTCGACGGTTCCGGAACGCCAGTACTTTCAGGAGCGCCCAAGCCGACCAGGAAAAGACCTTCTGGAGTCCCCTGCAAAGCAAACAGTGTTTGATAGTTGCCAAGGAAGTCGCTCAGGTCGGTTTCTTCACCGACAAAGCCGTTATCAAATACCAGCTGATATCTGGCGTCTTTTTCTGCCCAAAGAGCAGGGTTGCCTTCAAAGTACAGTTGGATTACTGAACCGTCAACCAGTTCAAGCGAGTTGTTGTCGTCCTCAATGGTCAGCGTATCGTATTCCTGTAACTCCGGATCCTGATCCGGTTTGTACGCTTTGAATTCAAACAGACCCGTCGCGCCGGCGTCGATAACGACGTTGCCAATAACGGTCAGGTCGCCAACCGAGTTGCCCGGCGAAAGCGTTGCGCCAGACTGGATTTCCAGATTGCCGTTGAAGTCGCCTTTGAAGTCCAGCTCGCCGGCTTCAACAGCAAAATCATTGGCGGCAAACTGAGTTCCGTCCGCTTTAATCTTGAGCTTGCCGCCGCCCGTCTTGACGACATTTCCGCCGGAAAGGGTTGCGTCTTCGGAGAAGGTCAGCTGTTTTGAATCGCCAGCTTCGACGTTGTAAACCAGCGTTGCGTCGGCGGCGACTTCCATTGAACCGTTGGAATTGACAGCGTTTCCAGACAGCGTCAGCGTTCCTTCGGAAACCGTCGTCTTGCCGGTAAACGCTGAAGCGTCGCCGGAAAGGGTCAAGGAACCTTTGCCGGTTTTCGTCAGCGCGGCAGAGCCGGAAACGTCGCCGGTCAGAGTCAGATTGTAATTCTCGCCAACTTCGACCGTGCCGCCATCTTCAAGCATCTGTAAATTGTTTTGAGCTTCGACTGAAAGTTCTTCTCCGGAAACGAGCTTGACGCCCAGTTTGTATCCGCCGTTGACTTCCCAGTCGGAAACGGCAAGCGCTTCATCGGTATCGGCAAGCCAGTACTTGCGAAGACCGATAATGCTTTCGCCTGCGGTCAGCGCCCAGAGTTTTCCAGCTTCCTTCAAGCCTTTGTCGCTCAGGTGAATGGAGTTGCCGTTGGTTCCTCGTAACGTTTGGTAATCCGGGTCAGAAGCGTGCTCTCTGTCGATAGCGCAGAATTCATCTGTATTGACGCCCTCGAAGATATTCGGATCGTCTGCAATAACTCGCAGCTGAGCGTTGGTAACGTTTGAGTACGTCGTTCCGTTGCCGTCAGCAGAGGCAATCGCAACGCCCCACGGCAATTCGTCGTCGCCGGCGGCAGCTCGTGAGCGATCGATCAGCTGGTTAAGCTTGTCATAGTAATCCTGTTCGGACGTTCCCTTATCGGATTCGCCCTGATGCCAGAGGATGCCAGCAAAGCCGTTGGCGTTTTCGTTGAGGAATTCAATCGCATTAACCATGTTGGTGGAAATGCCGCCTTTTTCGTCATTAATCCATTGCGTGATATTGGTTCCGCTGTACCCAACGGAATACGTCGCAACCGGGACGCCTTCTTCTTCCGCTAACGTATCAGCAAAAGACGGCCAGGTGGAACCTTTGTTTGAGCCGTCTAACGGGCCAAACTGCTGGTCGACGTTTTGTTCCCATTGTCCGGTTTTCGGGTTATACGCAAACGCCAAGCCGGAAGTTGACGTTTGACGGATGTCGCCGCAGTTGGTCGAGTTGGACTGCCCGGCAGTGATGAAGATTTCGCCAACGCCGATTTGTCCGGATTGCGTTGCCAGAACGGCGCCGCTGGCGTCTAAAGCCTGATACGAGACGCTGTGCATGCCGCCCTTCAAGGACATCGAATCTGAACTGAACGTGCCGTCCGCGTTCATGGCCATGTCAATCCAGTCTCCGCCGTCGACAGACGCCTGAACCGTGTCAATTGTAACGCCGTTTGTCGCCGCCCACGTTCCGGAAAGAGTAATGTTGGCGTTATTCGCCAAATCTCGCTGATACATGGACATGGCGTTGGTCGTCAGCTGAGCGTCAACCTGGTGAACAAAAGTATAAATGTTAGCAATCGCGTAGCTTTTCTTGCCTTCGTCAAACGTGTAGTCCGCCTGAGCTTTGTTGCCGGTTGTATCGACAGCGGCGTTGGGATTTGTACCGATTCCGTAGCACTTGTTTCCGCCAAAGCGGTTAAGAGCGAAAATCGTTTGTCCTGATTCCAGCGAATGAATCTGCATGGAGCCGTAACCCGCATTGCCGGGAACGCCGGTAACCGTGTCGCTGACGTCGTAAATGTCTCCCGACCCGACTGAAAGCGACGGATTTTTTGTATGAGTGTAATCGTTAGACCAGAATTCAATGTATCCCTGATCCTGTGTATAGGTGGCATTGGCTGTAACCTGTGCGCCGGTCGTCGGGTCAAACAGTTTTCCCTGATTGGCAGGAACGTTGGTTGTGAATTGAAGGTTGTTAACCTTCTGAGCGTAAAATTCTCCGGATGAAGCAATCGGAACGCCGATCTTGGACAGGTCGTTTGTCATCGCGTCAAAGGAGACAAAGACGTACGTCAGAGGATCGTTTAATGTTGGAGCGTATTCCATGTAATACCCAACGCGGTCAAACAGAACGCCCTGAGACTGCAAGGCGGTAAGGTTGTTGACAATGTCGTAATTGACGCCGTTGTCATGCCAGTTTGTTCCCATTTGAGTTGTCAAACGAGCGCCCTGAACGAGCGTGTAGTCGGACGCGTTGGCGACGTTTGCCATGCCAGGAGCAATTGCCGGAGACGCCATAACGTACAGCGTTCTGTTGGAATACTGAGACGCGTTGGAGTTCACTCCCTGATCGCCGTCAAATGTATAATCAGGAGAACCGTCAGCTTTCTGGTTGTTTCCAATTCCAATATCAATCGTTCTGGCTTCAGAATTGCCAGTACCGTTCCAGGCGTTGAGAGCCATAACGGTTTGTTTGTCGCCATAGTTGTGAATCTGGAAAGAAGCGTAATTGCCGCTAGTTCCAACTTTGTCTCCGAAGTCGTATTTGCCGCCGTCCGCGCCGGGGATGTTCATGGCATTGTCTGTATTATAGTTTTTGTTCCAAAATTCGATGTTGCCATTAAGCCCCGTTCCGTTGACAACGCCCGGAACGTTTGAAGAAACCGTCAGATTATTGACTGTCGTTTGTGAAACCGAACCGTCAAACGGCAACCCCAGTTTCGCGGGGTTGTTTGTAACAGAATCATACGACGCGTATGCGTAGTCCGTACCGGTTCCGTCCGCTTTTTCCAGCGTCATGTAATACGCAACTCTGCCAATCGGCATACCCTTCAAATCGCCAAGATTATTCAGATTGTTGACGGTGTAATTATCGGCGCTGTACGTTCCATAAAGCGGGCAGTCCAGTTTATAAACCAGATTCATATTCGCAGCTTCAGACTGAATTGGCTGGAAGTGATCCGAGTCCATATCAGACAAAACCGGCTTGGCGAACGTGTAAATGTTGGCAATCGCGTAATTGGCTTTATTTTGGTCGTTTGTCCAGTCAGGGTCGCCAGAAGGTTTTGAACCAAGACCAAACTGCTTAACGCCATTGAAATGATTCAAGGCAAAAATGGTTTGCTGCGTGTCAACGGAATGCACCTGCATGGAGCCGTGTCCGTATCCCGTGTTGCCGTTAGAGTCGTTAAGGTCGTATGTGCTGTCTGACCCCTCAGAAATAATATTGCTTTTGGGTTTAGCATAGTTTGACGGCCAGAATTCCAGATAGCCGGTATTGTACGATACTGTGCTATTGGCGGCGATCTGAGCGTTTGTAGTGGGGTCGGTAATCAGACCGTCAGACGTTGTTGCATTTGATGTTACACGCAGATTTTTAACCGTCTGCTGATAGAATTCGCCGGAAGTAACCGTCGGAACGCCGATTTTGGAGATGTCCGCCGTCATTGTATCGAAGGAGACAAAAACGTATTTCAGCGGGTCGCTGGCGTTTTGAGCGTATTCCATATAATAACCGACGCGGTCAAACGGACCTAACGTCTGTTTTAATTCCGCAACGTTGTCGACAATGTCGTAATCAACGCCGCCGATATCGGTATTCCACTGCGTACTCATTTGAGACGTTAAGCGCGCGCCCTGAACGATTTGGTACTTGGAAGCGTCTGGAACGTTCTTCATTTCCGGCGCAATCGCGGCTTCCGCCAGCACGTACAGCGAACGGGATTGATACTGTGACGCGTTGGAGTTCGCTCCCTGATCGCCGTTGAACGTGTAGTCTGGAGCGCCGGCGCCCGTATTGCTTCCAATTCCCATGTCGATGGTTTTGGAGCCAGACGCCTGACCGTTCCACTTGTTGAGCGCCATGACCGTTTGACTGGCGCCGTAGTTGTGAATCTGGAAACAGGCGTAATCGCCAGAGCTGGGTTCGTCGCCGAAGTCAAAGCCGGAATCATTGTTGGCGCTGCTGGCGTTCGGAATGCCGGCAGAGTTGTTTTGTTTGTAGTTCGTATTCCAAATTTCGATGTTGCCCGTTTCAATTCCTGTTCCGTTGACCACACCGGCAACGTTGGACTGAACGGTCATGTTGGAAACCGTCTGCTGGAAAGACCAGTTTGACCCTGAAAGCGGCAGACCGACTTTGCTCAGGTCGTTAGTCGGAGCGTCAAAAGACGTATAGGCGTAATCGACGGTTCCGTCCGCCTTTTCCATGACCATGTAATATCCGACTCGGCTTAACGGCATGCCGGAAATATCTGAACTGGTAGCGTTATTGACCTGATAATTATCAGCGGAATACTTTCCCTGCAGAGGGCAGTCGAGCTTATAGACCAGCTTCATGTTGGAAACTTCGCCGGAAATAGCAGAATAATCCGACTCGCTCATCTTCAAAAAGACCGGTTTGGCGAACACGTCCAGCTGCTTCGTTTCGTAAGAAGCGGTGTTGTATTTCATTGTCCAGTCCAGACCGCAGGACGTGTCAGAGCAGTTCCCAATGCCGAGCGAGGCTTCTGCGCCATCGTTATATCGGTTCAAAGCAAAAACCGTAGTTTTGTTTACATAGTCGTGAACCTGCATACAGCCGTGTGCGCCGTTAAAATTGCAGGTGTCGCCAAAGTCGTAGTTTCGGTTTCCGCTGGCGCCGCTGGCTCCTGGAATGTTCAATGCGTTACCAGTCCCGTAATTCCACGGCCAGAATTCAATGTTGCCCTGCGTAACAGACGTTCCCTCTGTTGTCAGCGTTGGAGACTTCGCTTCGTAATACAGGTTCTGAACGTATCGCTGAACAGACGTTTGAGCCGCAAACGTCGGAACGCCGATTCGTTTTAAGTCGCTGGTATACGCGCCAAAAGACGTATAGCAGAAATTGTTCTCGCCCAGATTGACCCGGTACGCGACAGATTCAATCGGTCCCAAATTCAAATTGGAATTGTCGAGCGAATACTGCGCGCCGGTTCGGAAATTAGGCTGATCCGGTATTTCCAGCGAATAGATGTGGGTGTATCCCATCGCCTCGATTTCTGCATCGGTTTTCAACGTCTGAGCAGACGCCCAGCCAACCAAACAAAACGCCAGCGCAAGAGCGCTTAAAACAACGGATTTTACACGCATTTTCATTTATATTAAACCTTATATGTTGGAGGTTACTTCTCAAGAAATAACTCAAAATACTAATATACCTAATGATACATTATAACACGATTTTAAAATTTTTTTAGCGCTTTCCGAGAAAATTATTATTTTCTATTAAGACAGATTAATTTGGAGTGCGGCGGCTTGCCGTCGCCGGCGCGGCGCCGCAAAAATGGAAGGCGGTAATGGAGTGAGCGGTAGCGAACGGAATTACGCTTTGCTCGAAGCGTACATACCAAATTGACGAAGGCGGCAACCTCCTCGGATCGCGAGCAAAGCTCGCTAAAAGAAAAAAGCGGGAGTTTCCTCCCGCTATTAAGCGTAACTACGCTCCCGTTGGTCGCTCCGTTACCGCCTTTCATTTATTTTCGCTTACGGAAAAATATCAAGCCCGCGGCGCCCAGCGCCAGCAGCGCCCACGTCGACGGTTCCGGCACGGCGTTGGGGTCAAGTCGGGCGGACAGCGAAATATCGTTTCCGGAAAGAGTTACTTGCACGTCCGTAAAGTAATAAGATCGAATCGCCGCTTTGACGTCGTCAAAAATACTCGCTGCGTTATCAGCGGTGATAATAACGCCCTCGAACGTCTCTCCGCCTGCAAGCGAGCTGGCGTCGTCCAGGACAATGTCGATAATTGATCCAGGCATAAACGTTGCGTCGCCGTTAACAATCAGTTTGTCGGCAACAACACTTCCTTGATCGTCTTTTCCGATTTCCAGCAACAGCGTTGAACCGGGATTGAGCGTGTAATCGCCGTCGACCGTCAGCGTTCCGACCGAGTTGCCCGGTGACAAAACAGCAGTAGTATAAGAGCCGTTACCGAGATCTTCGCCGACTTCCAGCGACCCGGTGAAATAATCTTTCATATCCAGACGTCCGGAAGAAACGATGAAACTGTCCGCGTTAACCATTCCCGCCGCCGATGCATATATCTGAAGCGTCTCATCTCCGGTCTTTTTGATTGTCTGCGCTGAAATCGCTCCAACGTACTTTGTCAGCTGATCGTTATTGAGCGTCAAAACGCCGTCAACGGTAATCACGCCGTTGTCGCCGGAAAGGTTGTTAAGAACGACGTCGGTTTGTCCAAACGTAACAGTCCCTTGAGTAACCTTGAACGAGGCGCTTTCCGCCATGGCAATGGAACCGATGTTCAATTCCATTGAAACGTTATCGAACGCAACGTCCAGCGTTCCCGCTCCGACTGTTACAGCGCCGACAGAATTGCAATCGCCCGAAAGAGCCATCGTTCCTTCCCCCGATTTCGCAATTAAGACTGTGTCTGCAATAGCTCCGGAGTACGTGTGCGTAAATCCTTCTTCCGGATTGACGATTAACGTTCCTGCGCCGTTAAAGGGCGAGGTTACGTTAAAGTCGTTGTTTTGCGTATTGAATGCAAGCGTAGCTCCGGAATTGATTGTCGTGCTTTTAGCGTTAAAGTTGACGCTTGTAGAATTGATAAAGCTGCCGTCGGAGAACGTCCAGTTGTCGCCATTGAAATTGAGCGGCAAATATTCGCCGTCCGTCCCACTGACTTTCGCGCCTAAACCGACAAGGGTTCCGTCAGTTCCGTTGACTCCGCCGCTGTTAGCGCCAATCGTTCGATTAAACCGATGGAGACGCGCTTCAACCGTATACGTTTCTCCCGGTTGAAAAGTGTATGAACCGGTATTGCTGGCATAATCTTTTCCAGAGCTGGTGTCCTTCCACCCCATAACGACGGTTTTATTCCCATTTGAATCGGTAATCGCCAAATAAGCGCTGTTGTGGAACTGATACGCGAAATCGAGAGTTATTGCGGCGTCCGTTGTATTGACAACGTTGGTTTGCAACAAGTTGGTGTTGTTTTCGTCGCCGGTCGTTTTCCCCCAGATGTCGGCTGTGAAATAGGTTGCCGTATCGGCAGGTTTGTATGCCGTATTGGCGATTTTATCCATATTGGAAATGTATTGCGGATTTGTGAAATAGGACATGTCTCTCGCCGTCCCGGTGAATAGCTGTCTGGCGTAAGTACCGGACTGCGCCCCTGCCAGCGGAACGTTAATAAGAACGTCCCCTTGCGCGGCGACGAACTTTGTATTTTTAATAAATGAGCCATCTTGATAAGAGAATTCACGGTCTTCCAAATTGAGCGTTGTCGCTAAGGCGTTGGCGTTTAACGCAACCAGATTCGCACCATTTTTAAGGGTAATGCTTTTTGCCCCGGAGTTGTCTCCAGAGAGAACCAGCGTTCCCTCGCTGGCAATTATAGAGCCGGTGTTGGCTCCGGACATGGTCAACGTTCCCGTCCCTTGTTTATCCAACGTTGCGGAGCCGGTAACTTTGCCTTTGAACGTGTAATTGTTGTTTCCAATCAAGGTCAACGTCGCGGCGTTGGAAGAGGTAATTACGCCTTTACCGTCTGACGTGTCGGAAATGCCGGCAACGGTTTCATTATATCCATTTAAATTAAGCGTTTGCGCGCCGCTAGTGCCGTTTCCAGAGCTGTCTTTACCAAAGACGACAACGGTTGTATCTGGCAAGACGCCGCTGGCGCCCAAATTGAGCGTTGCGGGGTCTTTTGTATTATCGGTTGCTCTCCACTGGAAGTTGCCAATATAGGTTTTACCTTGATAGTCGTTTTCGGTATTAGTAAGAGTAACCGCGTTATCATAAACGATTTCCAATGAACCAACTCCGATAATTTTGGCTTTAAAACTGCCGTCCCCACCGGATAGACGAATCGCGCCGCGTTCTCCAGCGCTGGCATCGCCGACCAGATTGATTGTATACCCTTCAAACGACTTATTGGTCATGAGGCTGCTAAACTTCATGTCAATCACTTTGTTACTTCCGAGGGAAGCGAGATTGTCTACGCGAACGGTTCCCTGTTCGATATACAAACCGCCAGTATGGTCGTTTGTTCCGTTAAGAATAAATCGGCTGTTGTTGTTCTGATTGCTGTACAATTTTACAACCAGGCGCGTATTGCCGGAAACCGATTTATTAAAGGTCGGTTGGCTCACATCGGCTGTTGGCGCAATGGTAAAAATCGACTGAGTTTCCGTGTTGGTATTGCCAATATTAACATTGTTGAAATCAGTCGCCGCGTTGGACGTGTAGGTCAAATTGGCGCCGTTTAAGTTCAGCGTTGAAGCAGACGTAACTTTTCCACTGACGGTCAAATTCACGTTGGGCGTAAACGCCAGCGTCCCCTCATTGACGGCAAGACTTGAAAGACTGATGGAATCCGCGCCCAAGGTCAGCGTTCCCGTTCCGGATTTGGTTAAACTGGAGTTGGAAATGGTTCCGGAAAGAGTCTGATTTCCCGCTCCAGTAACGGTCAGATTGGTTAAATTGTCAGCATTGTACCCCGCAATTGTTCCCGAATATTCATAAGATTTGCTATCAGGAAGATTAATCGTCAAATTGGCTGCTGCGTCTTTACCGTTGGTAATTGACGCAACTCCGCCGCCGTACAGACCAGCTATGGTTTGAGTTGTGCCGTTGAGGTTAAGATTTGCCTCTGTCGACTTGGTATAATTATATGTCGAGTTCTGCGATCGGGCGATTTCTACAACGGTTGCTGACGGCAGCGTATTATCAGCGCCAAGAATAAGATAAGCTTTACTATTGCTTGTAGAGCCGCCCTGGTGGGTTCCGATGGACGTTACGCCTGTGTATGTGTTAACGCCAGAAAGCGTAACTTTTTTCTCTGATTCTGTAGTAATAAGCAAGTCGCCAGAACCGGAAATAACTCCTGAATAAGTAATATTGCCGCTGGAACGCAATCCGGCAAACGATCCTTCTGGAATGTTCAAACTGCCATTATAAGTAGAGTCATTGGAACTCATCAAAACAGAATTGTCAAGCGTAAGAGAGTAGTTTGAAGGCAGATTGCCAGCTGTAATAAACAGAATCCCGCCATGCATTGTAACGCCGCCGGTAAAATTGTTTCCCGTACTGGAAAAAGTAAAACGGTTTTCGTTATTAGTTGCCGTCCCGTGCGTAATGTCAACAGCAATATTGCCGGTCAGCGCGCCGGAATAGGTGTAGCGAGTTCCGTTGTTAAGAGAACCGATTGTAATTGTTGACGTTTTTTCCGCGTTAGAATTGGTATACGAGACGTTCCATGGACCAGCTGCCGTTATCTCTTTATTCTCGCCGTTCAATTCTTCCGCAAAAGCAGGAACAGCGAAGATAGTAGCAGTCAACAGCGCCGCAGCAAACAGAATCGCAGCAGCGTTGACGTCTTTCAAAATATGGAAAAAGGAATACGCATGCAATCTTGACGATTTGGTCATTTTTTTACTCCATGCTGGGACGAACCCTTTCTATGGTTTTATGAAAAATATTTACACAAAGTCATTTTTGATGTAAATATTCACATTACAACATTACAAGTATATTATACACTAAAATTT
>JAZMZV010000134.1:0-4967 GCA_045586185.1 Thermoguttaceae bacterium
GAAGGTGCATGGGAGTTGCGAGTTGCGAGTTGCGAGAGGGCGCGAAACCGGAATATTTCGGAGTGCGAGAGCGCAGCTCTCGCTTTCTTTTAGCGAGCGTTAGCTCGCGTATAATAAACGATTCGAACGTTTTCGGTGTGAATATCTTATTTCGTAACTCTCGTCGTTTTTGAAAAGCGGGAGCTTTGCTCCCGCACTCAGATATAGCGGGTTCTAGCGCGACGGCAAGCCGTCGCTTTCCGGGGGCTTACGCGCCCCGGCTCGCCTATTGCCTTTCATTTTTTATCTCTATAGTATACAATCTTATTTAGAAAAGTCAAGCAAGCAGGGGGAGTTTTCAATTTTTCAAAAAAGATATAATAGGAATTGAATGGAAGGCGGTAATGGAGTTCGCCAACGGCGAACGTAATTACGCTTTCGCCGTAAGGCGACTCAGCTTCTTTAGAAGCGTAACTACGCTCGTTTCACTCGCTCCGTTACCGCCTTTCAATCACTCCTAATTCCTAACTCCCCCATGTCTTCCCCCGTTCCAGAGATTAACTGGAAGAAGAACCTGCTGTTTGTGTGGCTCTCCCAGCTGCTGTCGCTTGCCGGCTTTGCGTTTGCGATGCCGTTTATAGCGGTGTATATTCGCGATACATGGGGTATAACCGGGGAGAAAGAGCTGGGCGTCTGGATGGCGGCGTTTAACTTCTTTGGCATGCTCAGCTTTTGCATTTCCACGCCGATTTGGGGGATCTTGGCTGACCGGTACGGCAGAAAACTGATGCTCTTGCGCGCCTATTACGCCGACGCCGTTATCTTCCCCTGCTTTTTGCTGGCGCCGAACCCGTATTGGTTGATTGCCGCCCGATTTATCGCATCGGCGTTTACTGGAACTGTGTCGGCGTCGCAGACGATTATCGTAACGACGACGCCCAAAGAGCATCACGGATTCGCGCTGGGGCTGCTCATGTCGGCGATCTGGAGCGGGAACTTGATTGGTCTTGCCGCCGGCGGGTTCGTCGTTCAGTACTGCGGGTATACAATCGCGTTTATCACCTGCGGCGCGATGTACTTTATCGGCGGACTGCTGGCGCATATCTTCGTCGTTGATAATTTTCAGCCGGAGGAAGCTTCGCTTAATTCGGAATTCGGAATTCGGAATTCGGAATTAAACGAGCGACCAACGGAAGCGGATTTTGGCAAACGCGCGGAAGCGCGGATCGGGAGCGGCGCCACGCCGTCTCGCAACTCGCAACTCGCAACTCGCAACTCAATTCTTCAATCGATGTCTGGCTTGTCGCTGGGCGTCTGGTTGATTTTCGGGCTGATTGTTATTACTGCCGTCGCCCGGAAGTTTGACGAGCCGTATATCCCGCTGATGGTCGAGTGCATTCACGGTCCGGACAAGACGGCTATGCATACCGGGTGGATAAGCGCGCTGGCGGCGCTGGGCGGGATGATTTCCGGCGCTCTGATTGGGAAACTGTGCGACCTGTACTCGCCCAAACGGATAACGGTTCCCGCTCTGCTGGCGTCTGGGGTTACCATGGCGATGCAGGGTCTGACGATGTCCTTGATCGGGTACGCCAGCTGGCGATTCCTTCATTACGTTGCCGCCGGCGGTCTGGAGGCGATATATCTGTCGATCCTGTCGAAGGTTACGCCCGCCAACCGTCAGGGCGCGGTTTTCGGTCTGTCGTCCTCGTTACGAATGGGCGGGATTCTTATCGCAACCGTTGTCAGCGGATTTATTATCTACTACTTGGGCGTTCGCGCTGTATACCTGTCCGCCGGCGCGATTTTCATCTTGACGATTCCCGTTTACTGGCTTACCGAAAAGGCCGTAGGCAGTAGGCAATAGGCAGTAGGCAGTAGGCAGTAGGCAGTATTGGGACGGATTGCCTATTCTACGTAAATTAATAATATTTCTAGTATCAGCAAGGCGCCCAGGGACGGGCGCCATCCAGGGGAGGGGTTTGGCTGCGTCGGTTGGTTATGCCCCCTTCTCGGCAAGCGACCAACGGGAGCGGGGTTTACAAAATTCGCGCGGCAGCGCGGATTGGGAGCGGCGCCTCGCCGCACTCTTGACAAGTAGGGGGAAAAGCGCTATAATAGCCCTTCCAAAATTAAAAAGAGTACTCAAGGATTATAAAATAATCTATGAATCGAAATATACAAATTCGCGGCGCAAGAGAGCATAACCTCGTCAATGTCAATTTAGAGTTGCCTCGCAACAAGCTGATTTGCTTTACCGGCGTTTCAGGGTCAGGGAAAAGCTCGCTGGCGTTTGACACCCTGTATGCAGAAGGACAGCGGCGGTACGTGGAAAGCTTGTCGTCGTTCGCCCGACAGTTTCTCGGGCAGGCGCCCAAACCGGACGTTGACCTCATCTCCGGGCTAAGCCCCGCTATTTCTATTGCTCAAAAGACGGCGGGAAGCAACCCCCGCTCTACCGTTGGCACGATTACCGAAATCTACGACTTTCTCCGCGTTCTGTACGCTCGAATCGGAGTTGGGCATTGCCCAGTTTGCGGAAAGCCCGTAACCGCCCAAACGCGCCAGCAGATTTTGGGAAAAATCCTGAGCATCGGCAGCAATCAGGAGGCGACTGAAAATAATCTCGCAACTCGCAACTCGCAACTCGCAACTCGAAAAGAAGAAAAGTCAGCCTATTTCCTCTTTCTCGCGCCCAAGGCGTATCATCAGCGAGGCGAGTTCAAGGATCTCTTTGAAGACCTGCGGCGGCAGGGGTATGCCCGGGTTCGGGTAGACGGCGTTGTTCGACAGCTTCAGGAGGACATTCGTCTTGACCGGCAGATGAGGCATAATATAGAGGTCGTCATAGACCGGCTGGAGCTGACCCGGCAGAACCGTCCGAGGATTCTGGAGGCGGTTGAGGCGAGCTTGAAGGTCGGCGACGGCGAAATGCTTTTGGCGGGCGAAGCCGGCTCGGACTTCAAGGACGTCCGCTTTTCCAGTCAGTACGCCTGTCCGACGTGCGGGCTGAGCTTTGCTGTTCCCACGCCGCAGATGTTTTCGTTCAACTCTCCGCAGGGCGCGTGTCCGGAATGCAACGGTTTGGGAGAAATCTACACGTTCGACCCGAACAAGCTGACGACTCACCCGGAACGCTCTTTGATGGACGGTCCGATGGAGATTCTGCCTGCGTTCAGCGAGCTGGGGCGATGGCGAAAGAGCATTTATCAGGGCGTCGCCCGGTATCTGGAAAAGAAGTTCGACAAGCCGGAAGGATACGTTCTCAATACGCCGTGGCAAGACCTTGACCCGAACGTTTCTCAAAAGATTTTGTGGGGAACCGGCGAGGCGCACATCGAATTCTCGTACAAGACGGGCGTCAACGAGCAGAAATGGGGCGGACCGTACGAGGGCGTCATTCCGTCTTTGCTTTCCACGTACAACGCGGCGGGCAGTTCAATTCAAAAACGCCAGCTGGAAAAGTACATGGACGTTATTCCCTGCGGACATTGCGAGGGCGAACGGCTCAACGTCCAGGCGCGTCACGTTAAACTTTGCGCTCGCGGGGGCAAGTTTGACGGTCAGTGGCTGTCGCTGCCGCAGGCGTGCAAGCTGTCTATTGAAGACGCGCGCGACTTCTTCGGTCATTTACAGCTGGACTCAACGGAAATGACGATTGCGTCCGACGCCTTAAAGGAAATTCAGGGGCGATTGTCGTTCCTGTCGGACGTCGGTTTGGGATACCTCACTTTGGGCAGAACGGCTCCGACGCTTTCCGGCGGGGAGATGCAGCGAATCCGTCTGGCGGGACAGATCGGCTGCGGATTGACGGGGGTGTTGTACATTCTGGACGAGCCGTCAATCGGGCTTCATTCCCGTGACAACATTCGCCTTTTGAATTCGCTTTCTACCCTGCGAGATCAGGGGAATACGGTCGTCGTTGTCGAACATGACGAAGAGACGATGCGTTCGGCGGACATGATTGTCGATTTCGGACCCGGCGCGGGCGCAAAGGGCGGATATGTGGTCGCGTCCGGGGATTTGAATACGGTCATGGCAACGCCCGAGAGCGTAACAGGCGCGTTTTTGGCGGGACGACGTAAAATTGACATCCCCGCCCGGCGGGAAAAGGCGGCAGAACCGCAATCTCAGGGGCGAGGCGCGAAATACGGCTCTGTTAAAAAGTCAAAATATGCGTTGCAGGACGACCAGCCGAAGTCGATTATCGTCCGCGGCGCCCGCTTTCATAATCTGAAAAATATCGACGTGGAATTCCCGCTGGGCAAGTTCATTTGTGTAACAGGCGTTTCCGGGTCAGGGAAAAGCTCGCTTATCAACGGAATTCTGGTCGAAGCCCTGCGGCGGGATTTGAACCGCGGCATCGGCGTTCCCGGCGCTCACGACAGAATTGACGGTCTGCGGAATCTCGACAAGATGATCGCCATCAACCAGTCGCCTATCGGCAGAACGCCCCGAAGCAACCCGGCGACGTATATCAAACTGTTCGACGAGATTCGCGATCTGTACGCCTCGCTGCCGGAAGCCAAGACGAAGGGGTTCAAGTCCGGGCGGTTCAGTTTCAACGTCTCCGGCGGACGGTGCGAGGCGTGTCAGGGCGCCGGCGCGGAAAAGCTCGAGATGGACTTCCTCGCCGACATCTGGACGACCTGCCCGGTCTGTAACGGAAAGCGGTTCAATGCGGAAACGCTGTCGGTGGAATTCAAAGGCAAATCCATCGCAGACGTTTTGGAAATGGACGTCGACGCCGCCATGGAGCTGTTCGAGAACATCCCGAAAATTCATTCCATGCTCAAAACGTTACACGACGTCGGGCTGGGATACATGAAAATCGGTCAGCCGTCGCCCACTCTGTCCGGGGGCGAGGCTCAGCGTATCAAGCTGGCGCGGGAACTGATTAAAATCGCGACGGGGCGAACGCTCTATATGCTCGACGAGCCGACGACGGGCTTGCATTTTGAAGACGTCCGGAAGTTGCTCGACGTCTT
>JAZMZV010000135.1:0-18283 GCA_045586185.1 Thermoguttaceae bacterium
CACGAATAACAGACCCCTTATTGTATGACCGTCTCAATAAAAGGCAATTATTACAAGCAATAATTGTTTCCTCTTAAGTTGATACCTATGGGGTTAAAACCCACGGCTACTAATATTGAACCGCTACGCGGTTCTAGCGGAAGCGCTTCGCGCTCTCTATTGCCTACTGCCTCTATTTGCTCAATATCGCGTCGGCGATGGCTTTTGCCTGGGCGTCGATGGCGTGTCCTTTGAAGTGGACGCCGTCTGACCACAGATTGCTTTTATCCATCGCGTTGGTCAGCTCGTACAGGTCGATTACCGGCAGACCCTCTTCCTTGGCGATCTGTTTGACGATTTCGTTCAGCTCGACGGCGCGGGCGTTGTTCTGTTCGTTTTTAACCGGGGTGCTGGTAACGAGATAAATTCTGGCGCCGGGGCATTTCGCCTTGAGGTACTGGACGCACAGCTTGTACGAGTTGCGGTATTCTTCCGTCGACGTGCTGGTTTGCAGCAGGCTGTGAAGCCCGTTGTTGAACGTGATAACGTCAAACTTGTTCTGCGAAAGCAGAATGTCGAGATAGCGCATGAAGTCGGCGTCGGAAACGCACTTGGACGACGCCCAGAATCCGTGGTAGTATTTGCCGTGAATCAGGCCGTTGACTCTGCCCTGATAGCCGTTGCAGATGGAGTCGCCGATGCACATCGCGCGCGGCAGGGCTGTGTCGGTCGAGTTGTGAATGTACGACGTCGTCCATTCGATATTCTCGCGAACGCGGCTGGTCGTTTCCGGCTTGTACTGCTTGTAAAGCGGGTCCTGTCTGTCGAGGTCGGGCGACGGCGCGGTTTGAGCGGGAATGACCCAAATGTTGCGGAATTCGACCGGGCAGCCGTGTCCGCCGAATCCGATGTGTCCGGTTTTGCGTCCGTTAAACGAAGTCGGCATGCTGGCGTGTCCCGTTCCGCCGTAGATGGCGGTGTTGCACTGAACCATCTGTCCGTTGAGCAAAACTGTTACGCGAGCCTGTTCCGTCATCTTGCCTTTGGCGTCGTACTTGGGAGCGCGGAAGAAGATGTCGTAGGTCTGCCAGTTTCCCGGCGGCAGACAGGCGTTGACCAGCGGCGGGAACTGTCCGTAAACGGAGCCGCACAAACCGTCCGAATAGGAGTTGACGGTGTAGTTGTCGAAGATCTGAATTTCAACGGTGTCGAAAATCAAAACGCCGTTGTTGCCCTGATTTCCCCACGGGCCGTCGAAATTGGCGGGAGATCGGTATTCCAGATGAAGCTGGAAGTCGCCGAATTCCTCTTTCGTAGTGATGTTTCCTCCTGTACATTCCAGGTTCTTGTCCTTGTTGATAACCCACTTGGTTTCCTGCCACTGATCCAGATTGGAGCCGTCGAAAAGAACCGTCGCGTTTTTGGGCGCGGGTGCAAAATAGACGCTTGCCGGGTCAGGCGTAACCTTGGCTGGACGGGGACGATCGACGTCGTGAATGCGATACTCGCTCCACGGCTGCTTGGGCGTGTTGTCGTACCCGACTCTTTCGCCGTCGTTAATAAACCCTTCAGCATAGACAAGGGAAATCGCGACCGCAAAAGCCGCTGTTACAAACAATGCAAGGTGAATTTTTTTCATGAATAAAACCTCTGGTTAAAGGAAAGGGAATAAATGTATCGTTGTAAGTTTGTTTGATATCCAAACGACTACCAGCGATTATACAGCGCCGAAAAATAAAATGCAAGAGACAGGAAAGAGATAAGGCGCCCGAGGGCGGGCGCCATCCGTGGGCGTTTTTGGCTACGCAATACGGTATTTCACCCTTCGAACAAAGCGTAACTTCGTTCGCTTCGCTCACTCCGTTACCGCCTTTCATTTCTTTGCGTTCTTTGCGGCTTAAAATTCTTTGGCGAAGCTCTCGCTCGCAAGTCTGGGTGCGATACGTCCGGGTAAAACTCACGCGGAGATGCGGAGGCGCGGAGGATGTTTGCGTAGTTTTAAAAAATTCTTTGCGCTCTTTGCGTTCTTTGCGGCTTAAAATTTCTCAAGAATCGCAATTAACCAATCGGCGTGAATCCGTCTAATCCGAAAATCCGCGTGCTGACTGACCCGCAAAAACGCTCGTTACTCCCGGGTCGCCGTCGAGCCCGCGTCCATGCCGGTTTCCTGCTGGTATTTCTCGAAGTCGTCGACGCCGTAGTACGTTTTGACAAGCCACCGGATGACCGGGCGGTTCTCCGTCTGGGTATAGACGTTGTTTTTCATCGTCAAGCCGGATCGCCAGTCGTTTTCCATGCGGAGGCAGACTTCCGTTGACCGCAAAAAGCGGTTGTTGGCTACGACGAAATCTTTCGTCTGGGCGGTGTTGCTGTAGAACATCAAATGGGCGCCGTTGATGTCCGGCCGCTGATTGTGCGCCCAGCCGTAGCCGGCGTCGTAACAGTCGTTGTCGACAAACTGAACGTTTTCCGTAATCTGAGCGCTGTCGCCGTTCCAGTATTCAAAGGAGTACTCGGCAAAGGAAATGACGTTTTTCGTCCAGAGGATGTTGCGTTCAATCGACTTGTCGGGAGAGGCCGCCGCAGCGCGCCCCTGGTTGGTCAAAGCCGCATCGTAAATCTGATAGACCAGATTCCCGACGATTTTCATGTCTTCAGCGCAGCTCCAGAATTCGATTCCGTTTCCAAAACGAACGGGTTTTCCGCTCTCCGTTGTGAACTGATGTCCGCCGCCGATAAACGAGACGCGGCAGTTCTGAATCGTAATCCGTTTGACCTCTCCTCCGCCGATTCCGTGCGCTGCGGCGTAGGCGATAGCCAGATTCTCGTAAACGATATCGTGACAACCACCCTGATCGATAGCGTGCTTTCGCAGAGCCATTTCAAACATCGGGCAGTCCGCCGTCGGGTTGCCTTGATGGTAAATGTAAACGCGGTGATTGTCCGGGTTGTAGTAGTAATCGTGCGGCTGCTTGAGGTCGTCCAGAGACCACTTTTTCACGCCGCAAAGCAGATGGTCGGAGTTGAGTTCTTTCCCGTACGAGTCGGTAATGGCAAAGATGATGTTCCCGACGTCGCAAGGAAAATAGAGCGGGGCGGACGGGTCGACTTCTTTGCTGACCCAAATGTTGGGCTGGATTTCCGTCCACAGCGACGGATCGGAATAGTCTTTGGAACAGTAGAATCGCGGCAGCTGAGCGGAATCGAGCAGTTTGCGGCGCTCTTCAGCTGAGAGCTTGTCCGTCTGCTTGAGGTTCTCGTCTGTTACGCCGTAGGCGCCGTAGTAAATGGGCTGCCCCGGTTCGCCGCTGTGCGGTTTGAATGTCCCGCGCCACAGTCCCGTTGACTTGAACAGAACCCGGTCGCCGGGCTGGAACGGAAACGCGTTGACTTTTGCAAGCGTCTGAAACGCCGTCGATTCCGACAAGCCGTCGTTGGAATCCGAGCCGGACTCGCTGTCAACGTAATACGTCGCCGCCAGAGCGGGGGAAAACATAGCTAAAGTCAAAATGACGAACAAGTATAACGGAGAAAATCTTTTCATGTCAAACTCCTTTTGAGATAAAACAAATATTAAACAAAAGGGATTAGACATTCGATAGTCTAATCCCTACTGCCTACTGTCTATTGCCTACTGCCTAAACTTACATAAAGTTTCGCGGCGGCTCGGAATTGTCAACAACCTTGCGCGAGAATGTTCTCTGGAACCATTCTCGAGTACTCTGGCAAATGGCGTACAGCGGCGGAATAAACGCGATGCCGACGACGGTCGCCAAAAGCATTCCAGAGAAGGTTGTAACGCCAATGGCTCGACGGCTTGCAGCGCCGGCGCCGGCGGCGACAACCAACGGCAAAACGCCCAAAATAAACGACCAGGCGGTCATCAAAACTGCGCGGAATCGCATGCCTGCGGCAGTAATGGCGGATTCGTAAACCGACTTCCCGCTGGCGCGCTGTTCTTTGGCAAACTCAACCATCAAAATGGCGTTTTTACTTGCCAAGCCGAGCAACATGACCAACCCCAGCTGGGCGTAAATACTCAACGGGTATCTCCAAATCATCAACCCGATAAGAGCGCCCAAAGTCGCAACGGCGGTTGACATCATAACCGGAATTGGGATTGTCCACGATTCGTACTGGGCGACAAGGAACAGGTATCCGAAGGTCAGAGCCAAGGCGATCAGCAATCCAATCTTTCCCTGGTTTTGACGTTCCTGATAGCTCATATCGACGTATTCAATATGATAGCCGGTCGGGAGCGGGAACGCGTCCAGTTCCGCCATCAGTTCGCCTGTACTCTTGCCGGGCATAACTTTCGTATTGAAGTCTGCGCACATCTGCTGATTGAATCGCAGAATTCGCTGCGGGCCGACCGTGTATTTAACTGTACCCAGCGAGCTGAACGGAATCGACTCGCCCCGGACGTTTGAAACGTTGAGGTTGTTGATGTCGTCCAGAATGGAGCGTTCGGCGCTGATAGACTGAATCTGAACTTTGAACGTGTATCCGCCGATGTTGAAGTCGTTGACGTAATACGACGCCAGTTTGGATTGCAGCGTTGAGAACAGCGTTGAAATGGGAACGCCCAGCATTTCCGCCTTGACGCGGTCAATTTCCAGCGTCAGCTGCGGCGTATCGGCGTTGTAGGTTGACTGCCCGTACATGCAGGAGGGGAACAACTGTTTGTTGTTGATTGCGCCTGTAAACTTTTTGGCCTCCAGGGACAAATCCGCAGAGTTGACATTGCTGCCCGAGGCGCACAGGTTGAATGTAACGCCGCCGGCAATTCCCAATCCCATAATCGGCGGCGGGACGAACGCCATGCCCTTGGCTTCAGAAATCTGAGCCATTTCCGCCTGAATCTTTCCCTGAATTGCTTCTACTGCCAAATCTGGCGTTTTACGCTGACTCCAGTCTTTCAAACTGACGATTGCCAGGGCGAGGTTTTCTCCCTGACCAGCCATGAAACTGAATCCGCAAACGGCAATAATGTTGTTTACGCCGTCAATTTTACTGACGCGCTGCTGGAATTCGTCCATAACTTTTTCCGTTCGAGCCAGAGAGGAACCCGGGGGAAGTTCAATGTGACACAAAACCGCGCCTTTGTCTTCTTCCGGCAAAAGCGAGGACTGAGTATGAGTGAATAAAAAGTAATTCAAATACAGCACAACTCCAAATAGAAGCGCCGCCAGCCACAGGTTTTTCGTCAAAACGCCTGAAATGAACAAAAAGACCTTCTTAAACTGATTCAGGAAGAAGTTAAACGGGGCGAAGAAGAACATCGGCTTGCTCTGTTTGTGAAGAATCAGAACGCATAACGCCGGAGAGAGCGTTAACGCGTTGACGGTTGACAAACACAAGGCAATGCACATCGTAACGGCGAACTGGATGTAAATCTGCCCAACCATGCCGCCGTAGAAGCAAATCGGAACGTAAATTGCCAGCGTAACCAATGTAGTAGCGATAATCGGTCCGGTAATTTCGTTCATGGCTTGAATCGTGCCTTCGTACGGCGATTCGCCCCGGTCGAGGTGCGTCATGACGTTTTCGACAACGACAATTGCGTCGTCAACCAACGAGCCGATAACCAGAATCAAGCCGAACATGGTCAGCGTGTTGATGCTGAATCCCAGCGCCATCAGGAACGGGAACGTTCCCAACAACGAGACGGGAATGGCGATAGCCGGAATAATGGTCGCGCGCCAGTTCTGGAGGAAAAGGTATGTTACAATGACAACCAGCGCCAACGCGATAATGAGCGTTATGACGATTTCTTCCAAAGAAATTTTAATGAATTTGGTTGGGTCGTATTCCTGGAAATAATGGACGCCGTCGGGAAAACGAACGCTCAATTCTTCCAGTCTGTTGCGAATTCCGGTAATCGTATCCAAAGCGTTGGCATCGTTAAGACGGAAAACAGCCATGGCGACAGACGGTTTGCCGTTGGTTTTGGCAGAAGATGAATAACCTTCCGAACCTTTTTCAACATTTGCAATGTCTCCCAGTCGAATGACGTTGCCCTTTCCATCGGAACGAACGATGATGTTTTTGTATTCTTCCGGGTCGTTGAGTCGTCCATGAACGTTGATTTTATACTGCATCATGTCGTTGGAACGTTCAACGCCGACAGAACCGGCAGCCGCCTGTTGGTTTTGGCTCATAATCGCCTGAGCCACTTCCTGGGGCGAAACGCCAATAGCAGACATGCGAAGCGAGTCGAGCCAGATTCGCATACTGTAGTCGTCTTGAGTAAACACCTGAACGAAACTGACGCCGTCCACGCGGGCGATTTCGTCTTTGACGTTCATTTTGACGTAGTTTGCCAACTCGCGCAAGGTCATTTTATCCGTGTCTGCGGTAAACGAGAACATGCCCAAAACGTCGGTTGACTGCTTTGTTGTAACAATGCCTCGCGTACGGACTTCCTGCGGTAAAACAGGTTCTGCCAGCTTAACGGCGTTTTGAACGTTGACCTGCGCCATGTCGGCGTTAGCGCCATATTTAAATGTCAGTTTGAGTTCATACGAACCGCTGTTGGTAGACGTGGACGAATAATAAAGCAGGTTTTCGACGCTGTTGACCTGAGCTTCAATCGGCGCGGCGACAGTGTCAGCGATAACTTCTGAACTGGCTCCGATGTAAGTAGCGCGTACCGTTACCTGCGGCGGAGCAATTTCCGGATATTCTGCAATCGGAATGTTGGGAATAGCCAAACAGCCTGCCAAGACCATCAAAATACTGATGACGATGGCGAATTTCGGTCGGTTAATAAAGAATTTTGAAATCATTTATTTCGCGCCTCCGTTCGCAGCAGGAGCCAGATTGACAGCGGGAGCCGCCATTGAGGGCGCCGTTTCTGAGTTTTTCCAGTCCGGCGTAATCGGGACAGGCTGAATCTTGCCGTCCGGTCCGGGAACCATCATAATTTTATGCGTGCCTTCGGAAACGACGGTTTCTCCGGCTTTAACGCCAGCGTTAATGACCTGCCAGCCGTTGTCAATCGGTCCCAGTTCAACGCGGCGTCTTTCAACCATGTTGTTTGGACCAACGATGTAAACCGTATGCGTTGTACCGTCAAACATAACGGCGGAAACCGGAACGGCGGGTCGCAGGACGTCTTCTTCTTTGGACAGATACATGGTCGCAACGCCGCCCGGACGCAGGATTTCCTGGCTGTTTTTGAACGTCGTCCAAACGTAAAGCGTATTGGTTGTAGCTTGAAGCTGGTTGTCGATAAAGGAGATTTCGCCCTCTTCTTCGTACATCTGTCCGTTAGCCAGTTCAATCTTGATTTTGGCTTTCTGCTTTAATGTGTCCAGATTTCCAAAGAGCGTTGTAAAGTCGCGTTCTGAAATGGAGAATCGGAAGTAAATCGGATCCATCTGAACGATCGTTACCATCGGACCGCTGGAAGGGGTGATGAAGTTGCCCAGCGTATGATTTACACGTCCGGCGCGGCCGGTGATTTCAGAACGAATCGTGCAGTGCGACAGGTCGTCTTCGACAATCTTGATATCCGCTTCAGCAGCTTGCAGTTCCGCTTCTGCGCTTTTAATTTGAGCCTCGCTGGCTTTATATTCCGCCGTTTGACCGTCCAGCAAACTCTTGGAGTTTTCCATCGTGTCTTTAGCGACGACGCTGCCGTTTTCGTACAGTTCTTTGTTACGTTCATAGTTGTTTTGAGCGTAACGAAGTCGAGCGCTAACCTGCAGCTGCTGCGCCTTGAGAGACTCGATTTTTGCTTTGATTGACTCAATCTTCGCCTTGGCGGCGTCCAGAGTCGCCTGATAACGAATCTTTTCAATTTCAAACAGAACCGCGCCTTTTTCAACCAGATCGCCTTCTTTGAACGGCTGTTCTTCGATGTTTCCGGAAACGCGAGCCAGAGTTACAAACTTCTCAATCGGCTCGAACGTCCCGACGTATTTTTTCAGAATGACGGGCTTGCGTTCCGCAACTTTTGTAACAACGACTTTGGGAGGCGGTCCCTGCATTGCAGCCAGAGCCGCAGCCGCTGGATTTTTCGCGTCTTTCCCTGCCGGAGCGCCGGGTTTAGCGCCCGGTTGAGTAGGCATTGCTCCCGGTTTTGCCGGGTTGGTAGCCGCTGGCGCATTTTTATCTGCCGCGGTCGCCTGTTTAGAACCTGTAAATGTACCGCAAAGGCACACTACAGCTATCAAACCAATAATCAGAATCAAACTGATAATGCGTTTCACGAATTTGTCTCCTTTTATACGAATTGTATAAACTTCGCAGTTTTCCTCAACGAAGGGCATACTACGTCTTATTTTTAATATTATTCCTATTATACATCAGGAATAAATACTTGTCAAGGCGTAATAGTTAAATTTTTTAAGAATTTTTTTTGGGGAGAGTTTGGAGAGAGGGAAAGAGATTGAGAAGGCGAGAAGGCGCATTTAAATTTAGATTGTACGAAAAAAGAAAGATTCTTGAATCCTTTTGTAGCCTCCAGATTTGTCTTTTTCTGTTCCCACGTCTTTAGACGTGGGGAAATAATAACTATATAATTATCTTAGCCCCCAGATTTATCTGGGGGATTAGGGCAACACTCCTCAAAACGCTTACCCCCTAACCCCTCCAGCGCCCCTATGGGGGCGCTGAAGGGGTTAGGGATTTGCGAATTTATTTATATAATCTTCGCTATCCTTGCCCCACGCCTAAAGGCGTGGGCTACGAGGGGAGCTTCTAACATTTAACTATAATTCCGTTATCCATAATCCCACCTACCAGCAGCGTTTTGGTTCGCTTCGCCGCCCACGGGTTGACACCCGTGGGCGCCGCCCGGGGGCTTACGCACCCCGGCTCGCCTTATTTTGGAATAAACAGGTATCCGATCAGCATCGCGAAGAGAATCCAAAGCCCGGGATGGATGTCGCGAATTCGACCGGTAAGCAGTTTGACGATCGGGTACATGATTAACCCCATCAGGATGCCGTTGGTAATGGAGTTGGTATACGTCATGCCGACAATGGTAATAAACGCCGGGGCGGCTTCCGAGACGTCGTTCCAGTCGATATCTTTAACGCATCGGAACATCATGGATCCAACAATAATCAAAGCTGGAGCGCAAATCGGGGCGCAGCTTCCCAACGTGGCAACAAACGGAGCAAACGGCAGAGCCAGGAGAAACAAAATCCCCACGACAATGGAGGTCAGACCGGTTCGTCCTCCGGATCCGACGCCCGCTGCGCTTTCGACGTATGAGGTAATCGTGGAATGTCCGAAAACCGCGCCGATCATGGTTCCCAGTCCATTTGTTACAAAAACGCGTCTGCTGCGGGGGAAGTTGTCTCCGTTGTTTCCCTTGGAAGAGTTGTTCTTCGGTAAAACGCCGCCGCCCTGTAAAACGCCCAGACAGGTGCTGAACGCGCCGAAGAAGTCCAAAAACGCCAAAACCAGCAGCGACGGCCAGAGTTTGTCAAGATGTCGCCAAACGCCGACAACGTCCAGCGCGCCAACGCCGAGATGTTTGCTGATATTCACGCCGGGGATGTCAATTATTCCAATAACCGGTCTGGGGTCGGCTGGCATTCCAATAATCCCGTTGGAAAAAGAAATCAGATGAAACTGAAACGCGGCGAACGAGGAAATAATAATTGAAATCAAAAGCGCGCCGGGAACTTTCCAGTACAGTAGAACAAACCCGGAAATCAGACCAATTACGCAAACGGCGACCTCCGGCGATAAAAGGTTTCCGACTTCCAGACCGTTGCTTGTAACAATCATCAGTCCGCCGTTTTTCATGCCGAAAAAGGCGATAAACATCCCCAGCGCGACAGCCATCGCGTTTACCATGCTGGGGCTGATTATATTGACCATCGCGGAACACATTTTCAGCGTCGCCAGCAAAACGAATATCGCGCCAGAAACAAAGACCGTTCCCAGAGCCAACCGCCAAACGTCTTCCGCGCCGACATGCGACCCGAGCGCCTGAGCGCAAGCCGGCATGACGCTCAAGACGAGCAGGAAGTTCATGCCCATTCCCGGCGCCAGCGCGATGGGGTACTGCGCCCAAAATCCCATTACAAAACAGGACAGCGCCGCTGCAATGCAGGTTGTCGTTACCAGAGCGTTCATATCCATGCCGGTTGGCGTCATCCCTGGCATCGTTCCGCTCATAATAGCAGGCTGAACGCAAATCGCGTACGCCATCGTGGTAAACGTTACAAATCCGGCGATTATTTCAGTTCTAATGTTGGACATTTTTAGTTGCGAGTTGATTGAAAGGCGGTAATGTAGTGAGCGTTAGCGAACGAAATTACGCATTCGCCGTTAGGCGAACTTGATCACAGGAAAACGTTTTGGTTCGCCTTCGGCGAACTGCGTAATTCCGCTCACGTTGGTCGCTTCATTACCGCCTTCCATCTTCTCGCTATCTCTAGTTGATTAGTAATTCCCACAACGCGTCAAGCGACTGCGGAATGACTTTGACGTCTGCGAAAACCGGCATGAAGTTGGTGTCGCCGTTCCAGCGAGGGACGATGTGCCAATGCAGATGCCCGGGCAGCCCGGCGCCGGCGACTCGACCGAGGTTCAAACCAACGTTGAATCCGTCCGGGTTCATAACCGCTTTGATTTTTTCTATCATTTTGGTTACGGTCGACATCAGTTCCAGATGTTCTTCCGGCGTCAGTTCCGCAATGTTTCCAACGTGACGTTTCGGCGTAACGAGCAGATGTCCGTTGTTGTACGGGTACTTGTTCATCACGACCAGAACGCGTTCTCCAACGTGAACGACGTGCCGTTCTTTTCGATGGGCTTCGTCTGCCAGAGCTTGGCAGATAAAACAGTTTTTGTCCGCGCCGGGATAAAAGTTGTCGTCGCTGGGCAGGGGAATCTGCTCCGAATCGAGGGTGTTGATATACGCCATTCGCCACGGCGCCCAAAGGTTGTCCATGATAATCTCCTTATTAAAGCTATTAGCTGCTAGCCGCTAGCTATTAGCATGGTAGTTTGAAACTCTCGGCTTTTAGCTTTTAAAGCCAGCTATTAATATAAACTAAAAGCTAGTAGCTAGAAGCTAATAGCTACTTAATCGGGCTTGTATTGCCCAACATATTTTCTGATTTGCGTTGGAGACACGCCCAGGAGTTCTGACGCCTTTTTGACGTCTCCTTTACAGACGTGAAGGACGTCTAACATCAATGCCAGCAACGACGGGCGAACCCGGTTGGATTCGTTGACGCTGATAACGCCGTCTCGAACGTATTGTTTCCACGTCGCCCAGCGCGACGGCTCGATCTGTTCCAACGTTTCTGCGGCGCGGTATTCCAACGCCAAATTAAACCGCAGACGTTTAATCGCCTTGAGTCGGTTCTCTTCCTGAGATCGCCGTTCCGACGCTTCCGCCCGAACGCCCGTAGGCTTGTGCCGCAGCGAGACGCAGGTTTCGACTTTGTTCCGATGCTGTCCGCCCGGACCGCCCCGCCGACTGCGGTGCGATTCGCACTGTCGATACAGTTCTTCGTCAGGAAGGTCGGAGTAGTGCATGTGGAGTCGCAATGGATGGAAGGCGGTAACGAAGCGACCAACGGGAGCGTAGTTACGCAGTTCGCCGAAGGCGAACCAAAAAAATTGTATCAACGTTATGTTCGCCTGACGGCGAATGCGTAATTCCGTTCGCTTCGCTCACTTCATTACCGCCTTTCATTCCAATTTGCTAAACTTCTTTCGTAAACAGCGCGGAGTGAGCGAACAGTTCAAACTGGTTGTCTGACAGGAGTCGGATGAGGCTTTGCCATTCGTCGGGAACCTGAATTTCGATTCTGGCAACCTGCTGATCCGCCAGGCGTCTCATCGCTTCAGTCAGAAGAAAGAAACTCAGATGTTGACCTCGGTATTCAGGACGAACGTAACACTGGCTCAACCCGACGACAATCATGTCGGTGTCTGGCAGATCGTCGATAACCCAAAGAGCGCATTTCGCCGCCGGGGTTTTGGAATTGACGATTCCCTGTCCAATTTCAATCAAAGACAGCTGCGACCAGATAATCCCGTTCATGGCTATCGCCCGACCCCATTGTGACGGCGTAGGGCAGTATTCCATTTGTATGCTGTATCGCTGACGCTTGTCCAGAAACGCCTGGTCAACCCAATCGATGTTTCTCAGATTTCGACGGAAATGGGAAGTGTACGAGTTGGACGCGTAGCCGTGACGTTTCGCCGCCTCGACAAGAGCGGATTCGCTCATGTAGATGCCGGGCAGGTCGCTGGAATGAATCAGACCCAAATAAAACGGCGCGTGCGGGTAATGCGTCCCGAGTTGAATGCGTTTCGCGCCTTTGGAAATCAAATACCGTTCGGCGGAAATAATCAGCGCGTCGAGAACGTTGTCTGCATCTGGTCCGTCGTTATAGCAAATCAGAGGGATTATGCCCCAGGAATAATCGAGAGAATCGCAATCGTCCGTATATCCAAACCCGGCGTGAACCAGCCCGACAATTTTGTTTCCGCGCCAAGCGATAATAAATCCGTTGGGATCAAAATAATTTTTGGCAAAGACCTGTCGCTCCAGCATATCGATATTGACAGGCTTTCGACGATTGCGAGGATATTGACAGGAATTCCAAAAGTCTGCAACAGCCTGGATTTTAAAATTGTCCAGACGTGTACAGACAATTCTATCTGACGCGTCGAATTCGGCAGGTTGAGACGGAAACATATTTGGAGTGCGACGGCTTGACGTCGCTTTTATAAAATAAAAGTTGAGAACGGAGTAAACGTATTTCGCGCCAATAACGATTGAACCCTATTTCTTCTTTTTCGGTATTTCTATTATTTCTGCGTTATCTGCACGAATTACGTTTTTCCAGGTTCGCGTCGGAACTGGTAATGAAAGCGACGTCAAGCCGTCGCACTCCACAACCCTATTCTATTACTTTTTTCTTTTTCTGCAAGCGGGGAGAGGGGCGAGCGGTTGACGATTAAATCCTCTTGCGCTCTTCTTGATTATCAATGACAACCGCCAGTTTTAATTCTACTCATGTTACCCATTATCACTATCTTATTTTTAGTGATTCTTCTTATTCGATAAAGTTTAACAAAACAAGCCGTTATAATCGTAAAAAGTCGAAAAATTGATTGAATCCGTCTTTTACAAATCGGCAAAAAGCGCTATATTGAGATTGCTCAAATGTTTATAGTAAATAAAACCTGCCGAGTTGTCAGCGTGATAGCGTTAGTGTATTTATTAGCGCTGTGCGGGTGCGGTACGATGAAAACGACCAATACAAAACGAACGGCAACGGAACAGCTTATTGTAACAGACGCTGTCGACCGCGCGATTGACGAAATTGATTTCAGCGTTTTAGCTGGCAAGCAGGTTTTCCTGGACATATCAGCTCTTCCAGATGGCGAGGATTCCAAGTATCTTGCCAGTTCTGTGCGCCAGCAGATTCTCTCTTGCGGAGGTTTGCTCAAAGAGAAAAAAGACGACGCTGACTACGTTCTGGAACTTCGCGCTGGCGCGCTGGGTACGGACGAACAGCAAATCATTTATGGAATTCCTGAACTGACTGTTCCGACGTTTGTCGGGTCAGCAACGATGACCATTCCAGAAATATCAGTCGCTAAAAGAGTGGGGCAGCGTGCGACGGCGAAAATTGCCGTTTTCGCCTATAACCGTAAAACCGGATATCCCTTGTGGCAATCCGGCTCCCGGGAAAAGGACTCAAACGTTCGCAGTCTGTGGATTCTCGGCGGCGGACCGTATCGAACAGGAGACATTATCGACAAAGCGGAATTGTGCGACCGCAACGTCAGCATCCCGTTGGCGGATATGTGGGATTCCAAAGATCGCAACATGCAGCTTAACGTTCGCGATCAGGCGTATTTTGTCCAAAATAACGACGATTCCTCTGCCGTCAAAGGCAAACCGGTTATAAAAATGAGAACGCTGCCAAACGAGATTCGCAATGAGAATATGATTGCTCAACCGGAAGGAGTTAACATTCCTACGGAAGAGCAGCGAATAGCGTTTGAAGAACAACGCGCCAAAGAAAAGGCGGAAAAAGAGGCGAAGGAAAAAGCTCAGCCTGAAGGAAAAACCCCGGAAGAAGCGTCGCCTAAAGAGGTTATCGCCACCGCCCCGGATTCCGGAACGATTAAATAAGGCAGTAGGCAATAGGCAGTAGGCAGTAGTTTAAAATCCCTACGGCCTTTGCCTCCAAACTCACGGCTACCGATATTGAACCGCTATGCGGTTCTAAAGGAAGCGCATAGCGCTACTGCCTATTGCCTACTGTCTACTGCCTAACTATTCATGAAATCCCTGTTTTATTTCCTGTCGATTATCCTGATGTTTCCAGTGGTTTTATTCTACTGGATATACAGTTTATTTCGCGGTCGTCAGGGCGCGTTTGCAAGTTGTTCGCAGTTTGTGGCGTGCATACCGGGGTTGCTGGGCGTGTTCCTTCGATGGGGCTTTTACAAGATGGTTTTGCCGCGCTGCGGTCGAGACGCTCATATCGGATTTGGGACGATTTTCTCCCATCCGACAGCTTCCATCGGGAAATCCGTTTATATCGGCGCGTACTGCGTAATAGGAGACGTTGACCTTCAGGACGATTGTATTTTAGCGTCCGGAGTTTCCGTTTGTAACGGAACCAAACAGCATTTTTTTGACCGTTTGGACGTTCCTGTTCGGGAACAGGGCGGCGAGTACGTTCGTATTGTTATTGGCGCAGACAGCTGGATTGGCGAACGCGCCGTTGTCATGGCGGACGTTGGAGCCAAAGCCGTTGTCGGCGCCGGCGCCGTGGTCGTTAAACCGGTTGCCGAACAGGACATTGTCGCCGGCAATCCCGCCAGCCCGATTGGGAGGAGAGAATAAAAAATGAGTGGTAAGTGGTAAGTTGCAAATATTAAGGACTCAAAGAGTTCCTCTCACTAACCCTAACCACTAACCACTAACTACTAACCACTATATTTTACACCCTGATTTACACCTTTTGGAGTTTGCATCATGCTTTATCAATTTCGTTTTGACATTTTGTTTTTGTTCGCATTCATTGCGTTTTTGTTTTTCAACATGACCTTCGGCGCCGCCAGCAAGTCTGAAGTCAAAACCGCCAATTCCACGGTAGAATCGCAAAGCAATATCGGCGCGTCCGGTTCCGTTGACAATCCGGTTGCCAAAAACTGAAAGAAACGCAAAACGATTTCAGACGCCCCACGGGCGTAACCCCGTGGGTATACAACCAAAAGCCAACGTGCTATCTATAAACGTTTGAAGCTATGCCCGGGAACGTGCGTTCCCGGCTCGTCTTATTTCCCTATAAACGCGTCCAGATTCTCGTAGTTCTTTTTCAGTAGGCTCTTGGGGTTAAACGGCGACTGACCGTCGGTGCGGTCTTTGATGTCGGCGTCGAGGTACAGCTCGTTGTGCGGCTTGAATCCCGGCAGGGTAATGACGATGACGAACACGTTCATGCCGCGATGTCCGGTGTTTGGCGGGATGTAGGTGAAGTCGCCCGGCTTGAGCGGGACGTCAAGGAATCGGGTCAGGTTCCCCAAATCTGGATAGAGAATCAGGCTGGACGGGTCGGAGCCGGTCGCCAGATTGTATTCAGCCGGGTCGAGAACGAGATACATTTCGTACTGCGGCATGCCGCCGGTTACGGGAACGCGGGGATGGAAATGCGTCGGGGACGTGTCCGCAGCAATGTTGACGGCGTGGCTGTTGAGCAGGTTCGCTCCGTCTTCGGTTTTGCCGGACGGACTCCACGTCAGGAGGAGTCGGCGGAACGGGTCGAAGCCCGGATTGCAGCCGCCAGCCGTGTCTTTGAGGAATCGCAGACGCCGAACCATGGACGTTGGACGGTTCTTCTGACCGTTAAGCCGAATAAACATAGCGCGGAAATCGCCGCGGACGTCGACCGATTCCCCGGCGGCGAGAGTAATCTGATCCCCGCTCATCACCGGTTCCCAGCCGTCCGACTGTTTTGTCGACCAGCCGATCTTCCCGTAGACGGAAAACAGCCATTCCAGAGCCGATTGCACTTCTGCGTCGCTCGACCACGGACGTACTCCCGACTCTTCCAACTTCCAGAGCTCTCCGCAGACGTCGCCTGCAAAGGCTGGGTTCCCATCCGCGTCCTTGCCGGCTGTCGCGCGGTCGAGAATCGCACGAACCGGCGTCTGAACCGCTGCCGCGACGGTGTCGAACTTCTTTTCAATCAGCTTGAGCTTTTCCGCCAACTCGGCTGGGGTCGCGTCGGTCTGATAGCCGGATTCAAAAAACGCCCCGTCGCCCTCCTGAGTTCTGTACCCGGCAGGCAGGAGAACTTCGCCTTTCCCCTTAAACACAAACCAGAACGTAACCGCGTTTTCCAGCGAAGTAAGTGTGGTTGGAGCCGAGACGTCCACAACGCCGAAATCCACGTTGGGATGGTCTTTCTGAATCCGCTTTTCCAGGCGCGCGACGGCGTCAGCGTCCGAAAGCGTAAATCGAAACTGGTCAAATTGAGATGCGCTGGTAGACGCCATGTCTGCCTCCGGGGTTTGAGCTAAACAAAACGACGACAGACAAAGCAAAACGCCCGTCTGAACGATACAAATCAAACGTTTCATGGATTCTCTCCGTTTTCTCTGACTGGGGAAAAATACTGCTCGATTCGCAATTGGGGAATCGACTTAATCCGGATTGTAGCGCTTTTTCCCGTCGAGGTCAAGCTGGGGGGAGGGGAAAATGTGGAATGCGGAATTCGGAATGCGGAATTACGCTTCGCGCTGCTCGATAGGGGTGTTATTAACTAAAAGTATAGATATAATAGAGTAATATTCTGTTTTTCCATACTTTTTTTAGCAATTTTCAAAATTTTCTTGACATTCTAAAAAATCCAGAGTATAATATTAGTATGTAATTGTATAATTATAATCAATGTGTAATTCAAATAGTTATTCGCTTTTTACTATAAAAACCAATATCATGCAGAAGTTTTCACGAATCCTTTGTTTTGCGATTTTCGCTGTTGCAAGTTTAACGCTCGTTCCCGCTTTCGCGGCGCCTGTTACGTACACTAACGGTGAAATTTACAACGCTCCCAATATCAATACCGATGATTACGATTCGGTGAATTTTGTCATTACCGACGCGTCGCTCCATTCCTATCCCAGAAATCTTTCGGGTTCTGGAATTGTTAATTACACGGGTAACAGCGTTAACTATTATCTCAATCTTACCGGTGATAACTCTGCTTTTTCCGGCACGTTTAACGTTACAAACGCAGGAACTAATACTTCGCTTTATTTTTCCGCCGCCAGCGCCAACATTCCAAACGCGGCTCTGGTTATGGGGGATTTAACCTACGTCAGAACCAAGGTAGGTTCAGATGCAACCATTCAAATCGGCGCGCTGTCAGGAACAGGTTTTGTTCGCAACGACGATTCCTCGGGGCATACCATCACCTATCAGCTCGGCGGCGCCAATACAGACGCGACCTTCTCTGGTCAGATTATGAACACCTGGAGAAGCGATGTCAACAATTATCCTGTCGCAATCAGTAAAGTTGGGTCGGGAACGCAAACCTTTGCTGGCGCCAACACGTATTCTGGAACGACGACAATCAGCGAGGGAACGCTTCGCCTTATCGGCAGCGGAACGCTCGGTTCTGCGACAAGCGACGTTACTGTTACATCACCCGCCGCTAATAAATGGGCGACGCTGGAATTCGCGTACGAATCCGGGACGATTGATTTCAGCCGCAATATCAAAAGCAATTGGTATACTAAAGCGCAAAGCGGCGGCGAACAAACGGGGCGCCTTATTAAATCCGGTGCAGCAACGCTCAACCTGACGGGAAACATCAGCAGTACAGGCGTCGAAACGACGGCGGGGACAATCAATTTCGGAACAGCCGATTCTCCCAACGGAAACGCTCTTCGTCCGGGATATTTAAGCATCGATAACGGCGCAACCGTCAATTATAACGGAACTGATTCCGGCTCCATGACGATTCTTGCCGGCGGCTATTCCTATGTTGGCAGAAAGGGAAACGGAGAACTCAATTTTAACAGCGGCAGCGTCAAAACAGAAACCAATGACGCCAATAAAGATTATTTAAAACTGTATATTGGCGGCGAAGCTCAGGGCGATACCGCTTCAACCGGTACGGTTAATATTCAAAGCGGCGTTACTTACGCTGCGGGAAAACAGGAAATTCAAGTCGGTTCCTGGGGAACGGGTAATCTGAATATTTACGGAACGATGACCTCAAGCGCTCTGCTTCGTCTTGCGGAACACTCCGGCGGATCCAAGGGAACGATTACCGTCTACGATGGCGGC
>JAZMZV010000136.1:0-12679 GCA_045586185.1 Thermoguttaceae bacterium
TGTATTCCATTCCGTTGATCTTGGGAATCGGATTGATTATGTGTACGAACAACACATGTGACATCGAGAAAGACATTCAAGCCAAAAGAAAAACGTTCTCTGCTATTGTCGGTCGCGATTGGGCGAGGCGGACGTACCATCTGTTCGTTTACCTCTGGATCGCGTCCATTGTAACAATCGTTGCCGTTTTCTTCCCCGCCGGGTGGATAATCCTGCCGGTGTATTTGATCGCGTCCTATCCGCCGCTTCGCGCGCTGTTAAGCAACCCGCTGATTCTCAATTCCCGCATCGCCGCCATGGGGCAGATCTTAACCGTCAATCTGGTCATGACGACGTTCTACGTCATTGCTATTTTTGCGGACAAGGTTATGCGGTAGAATTGAGCCGTTACTTCGGAATTCGTTTGCTTTTCATGACGCTGACGAACGACTGGTTCACCTTTACCCAGCTGCCGAAGCATTTCTCGAACTCTTCCATTCGTTCTTCGGATGAGTCCCAGACGAAGGGCGTTTTCTCGCTCATGATTTTTAAGTACTCAACGAACTTTTTCGGATTTCTTTTGATCAGCAGCCAGGTCAGCCCCCACGCCTCGGCGTAGGCTTCTTCTGCAATTTCCAGATTGGTAAACAGAGCGTCGTCGGTAATCATCATTTTGATAGCTTCCGGGTTCCGGCGCGGCAGACGCTGTTTGATAAGACGCAGTCGGGCGGGGTTGTCCTTTCCCAGCGATCCCCAGCCGGACGAGTTTTTCAAATTGGGGGTTTCGAAATACATGGCGATTCCCTCGGAAAGCCAGCGCGGCATGTCGGCGTAACGAACCTGCATTCCGGAATTGTACGCTAACTGGTGCGTCGCTTCGTGAACGATGGTGGCGACCATTCGCGCGGCGTCGGGCTGAGCCAGCAGGTTGCGAATCTTCGCCGCCTCGGAAACCCGGCTTGACGCTCGCTGATTCATGTCATCCGCGCCGGTCAGGTCGAAAAGATTGACGCGGTTGGACTCCATGCTGTAATACCCGATAATCGCGTCGCCGGCGTCGCCCAACTCGTCTTTGCAGAACCGGACGTATTCTTTGCTGTCGGCAAAAATAATCGCAATCAGAGGAGTAGACGGTTCCGACAGCTTCATGCCGTTAGACGTCCAGAAATTATAAAAGACGTTATGCAGATTCTCAAACAACTGCGCCGTCCATCGGGCGAACGCCTCGGACGTCTCGTAGAAAATCAGGTAATGTTTCGACTCAAAAACCTTAAACCCAGGTGGAAGCTCCTTGAGCATTTTCTCCTTGATTTCCGACGCCGTATAGTACGCAAACGGTCGGTCGTCGGACGCCTTGCTGACGATGTTGTCCGGCGTTATCGGGTGGAGAAAATTCATCGCGTCGCGAATAACAATCCCGCCGTCTTTGGCGTTGACGATAATCTCGCCCTCGATGGTTTTCTCGCCGCCGTCCGTCTTGACTGTAACAACGTCCATGGCGGAGGAAACCGACGTTATCAGCATGACAAGGAGGGGAATTAGTGAGGAGTGAGGAGTGAGGAGTGAGGAGTGAGTTGCGAGATTATAAATATCCTGCGTTTTCTCGCTTTTTGTTTTGCGTGTCTCGAAAATATGTATTGTCTTCATTTTGAAACCCTGATGAAATGTTGATTTATATCGGAGCGCTAATAACAAAAAAGGATTATTGCAATAATTTATTCTTTGCGATCTTTGCGTTCTTTGCGGCTTAAAAAAAAGGACTGAACTTAATGCGCGCGCGGGTCTTTGGAGAAGGGGGCGTCAAGCCGCCGCACTCCCCGTCAGCTCCCCGTTCGCTACTTCCAATTCCAAATCGGATTACTGGTTCTCGCTGAATTGAGTATCTTTCTGGCTTTCTGAACGAGGTCAGTGCGTTTGTCGGCGAGGTTGTTGAGCTCTTTGGGGTCTTCGACGATATTGTAAATCTCGATTTTCCCGCGTGGCTTTTTGTTCATGTCGTTTTGAACCGCTTTGAAGTCCCCGAATCGAACGGCGCGTTTCCCGCCCATCTCGTGGAATTCCCAGTACAGGTACTCGTGGGATTTCTGCGAGTCCGGGTCGCTCAGCAGCGTCGGGACGAGGCTGATGCCGTCGAGGTTGTCCGGCGTTTTCGCCCCGGCGAGTTCCGCAAACGTGGGAAGAATATCCCAGAACGCAGCGACGTGTTCTGTAACAGCGCCGGGCTGGATTTTGCCTTTCCATTGGATTACAAACGGCTCCCGAATTCCGCCGTCGTACAGGTCGCGTTTCAGACCGCGAACGGCGCCGGAGGAATTGAAGAAGTCCGGTCGATGCCCGCCTTCGTGATGGGGACCGTTGTCGCTGGTGAAAACGACAATCGTGTCCTCTTCCAGACCCAGCTCTTTAAGCAGGTCGAGAACCTGCCCGATGGTGTCGTCCAGATGCGTTACCATGGCGGGAAACGCCGCTATCGGGTTGCGAACGACAGTATTATACGAATAGCGCCCCAAGACGTTTTCAAACTCCGGGTATTTTTCGCGCCACGGGGTCATGTACGGTTCAGGAACCTGCATGGCGGCGTGCGGAATCGTTACAGGCATATAGCAGAAAAACGGCTTGTCCTTGTTTTCGCGAATGAACTCCAGCGCTTTGCTGACGATTAAATCGTGAGAATACGTCTTGCCGTCGAGGTCAATTTGGACGCCGTTGTCGTGCAGACGGGGCGGGTAATAATTGTGGGCTTCCATTTGGGAATAGTACCCGAAAAAGCGGTCGACGCCGTGCTTGTTGGGGTCGCCGCAGTTCCCGACAGCGCCAAGCCCCCATTTCCCAAACACGCCGACAGAGTACCCGGCGTCTTTGAGAACCCGCGTCAACGTTACGGCGTCTGCAGGCAGGGGGGAATCTCCAAACGGCTCGCCGTGCATGTTGCCCCGGATATACGCGTGTCCGGAATGAACGCCTGTCATCAGACAGCAGCGGGACGGCGCGCAGACGGTTGTCCCTGCGTACATTTGGGTAAACTTCATGCCCTGTTGAGCCAGCGAGTCGATTCGCGGAGTCGAGAACTTCGACTGCCCGTAGCAGCTCACGTCCCCGTACCCGAGGTCGTCCGCCATAATAAAGACGATATTCGGCTGCCGCGTTCCCGATGCCGGAGCAGGAGAACTGGATTCCTCAGCCGCCGCCGGACTCAGCAAGACGGCTATAAGGGACAAGGCGGCGAGGGTTTTAAAAGGGAAATTATTCATAATTTGGTAAAATGGGTAAATCTTTCGGAGCGCGAGAGGGAAGCGAAGCGAAACTCTCGCTTTTCTTCTAAATAGAATTGCTTTAATCGGCAAGCGCAGCTTGCTAAAAAAAGCGGAAACCACTTCTTGACGGCAAACCGTCAAGTACGAAAGCGGGAGCTTTGCTCCTGCACTCCGAAACAGGGGATATACAGCGCCAGCTTTTCTCGATTATACCATTTTCTCAAATCCAATGCAAGACTGCTCCCTCAAAATGATATTTTCCAAACAAATACAAACTCTACATTACTAACAGATTAATCTGAACAATTTGTCTCTCTTTAAAAATCCTTAAAAATTTTTTAAAAATATTGCAAATCTGAAAATTTTAGTGTATAATATATCATACGAATAAATTTAAACATTTTTGTTTACTAACCAATATACCCTATTATGAAAAGATTGCTTTCAACCGTAACGCTTTGTGTTTTGACGTTGGCGGCGTCAGCTGTTTTCCAGTCTGTTCAGGCGGATTTGGTCAAAGTTCCTACGCTCAATATTCGCGCCATTTCCGGCGACGCCGATATTGACAATCAGTCCACTTACGTGATGGCGGTCAACTTCTGGAACCAGCGCGGCGGAGAGGTTATCAACGTCAACGGAGTTGATTTTACAACTGTCGCAAATACTAATACGTACACGGCTAACGGCGTTACATTGACCTACGGCAATAACACATCCGGTTCTATCATTTATCATGGCGGCAATGGTTCTAACGTTGGATCCGGCAATATCGCCACGGTTATGACAGGCATGATTTTTAACGATGGTCAAGCCGCAAATGGAACTGTTGATATGACCTTTACCGGTTTGACGCCGGGTAAGGATTACACCTATACTGTATATGGTCGAGTTTGGGGCGGTAACGATAACAGACGACACTCCTATTCGTTCTTTTCCAGTGGAAACGATACGCCAGACCAGTTTGTCAAAACGTCCGACGCTCAGCACAATCTTGTTACAGGTTATGCGATGTCAGAAGACAACCCTGTCGCTTACTGGCCGTCGTTAAACAACGGAACTCCTTATCTGGTGGAATACACGTTTACCGCCCCGGAAAATGGAACGTTCAAAGTTCGTGATCTTGGTACAGAGAGCGGCAATTCATGGCACCTGTACGGCATTTCTCTTAAACAGGCGACTTTGGGTCAGACAGACGTTCCGGTTTCAACCGACATTGTTAAAAACGGCGGATTTGAAATTGACACGTTCGTTTCAACGTCAGATAAACACGGCTACGTTTCCAAAAACTTCCCTCTTACCAACTGGACGTCCAACATTCCCGGCAGAGTCGGTCTTGCTCCTGACTGGTCAGATTACAACAGAACGTCTCAAACCTGCAAAGACTTTATCAATGCAAACCAGGCAAGCAATACTTACCTGCCAGATGACAGTCAGCAGGCTTTGTTTTTGCAGAGCGATGGGGGCGTCAGCCAGAATATTACGCTGGAACCCAATACGGATTACGTTTTGTCCTTTTACACCAGCGCCCGAACTGGCACCAAAGATCCGAAGTATGCGGTTGACGTAGACGGTTCAAACGTTTACACAGGCGTCTTACGCGTTAATCAATTTGATAAAAACAAGTTTACTTATAACGCCATTCCGTTTACCTCGCAAGCTGGCGATTCCAGTTATCAAACGGCGTTAGCGTTTACTGGAATATTGTATTCAGACGCAGACGGCAGTCAGGACCGTTCTTTGCTATTGGACAACGTTCAGATTGTCAAAGCGAGCGATTACGTCGCCCCGACGATTGAAGGAACCAAGCACGATCCAACGGTCAACGGCTGGATGGCCAGCAGATGGAATTCAGAACCGACGGCTTATTTGAGCGGAAAAGCCGCCGATTATTCTCACGCTATCAGTCTGGGCGATAACGCAAGTACAACTCGTCCTATGACGATAGGTCCCGACGATACGCTTGAGTTCCACGGCGTTCAAGCCGCTGGCGCCAGCAACGCATCGGCTCCGTCTCAGCAATATCTTACCGGCGGCGTTTCCGTAGTCGGCAACGGCAACCACAACGGCGGATTTAACGGCAATCTTTATGCGGACGAGAATTCTCGTGGATTGGCGGAATGGACAACCTGCTCCATGGACAGAATTACGCTCAACGGTTTGGAACCGGGCGCGACGTACGAAACATCGGTCTACTTTAGATCGTATGGGGCGTCAACTCGTACAGGCTATCTTACTATTAACGGAGAAAAGTCGCCGAAGATTGACGTTGTTGGCATGGCAAACGCTGACGGCGGCGGGCTTGTCGTTACTTATACCGGTACAGCAACTGAGTCCGGCGTTATTAATATTCAGATTGAAAACTTAAATACCGATACGTTCCACATGTCCGCCGTTGCCAACCGATTTGTCAGCCCGGCGGAACAGGAATACAATATCCCCTTGCAGATTCGGTTCAATAAAAACGACGGCTCGGACATTGTTGGTTCCAAGCCTGAAATTGCTAAAGGTCAGCTGGCGAGTAAATCGTTAGTCGAAAGAGGGTTTGACCAGGTGTCAACTTTCGACCAGTTTGACGCTAAAATGAACTATAACAATGGCGCGGCTATCGACTATAAATTTACAGGAACGAAAGCAACCGCTACCGAAGAGCAAATCGAAGGCACAAACTTCGGCGCCAGTAAAATTACGCTCAGCGCCGACCTTATGCCTGGAACTTTAACCACAGAAGCGGCTCCCGGCGGTTATAATGCAGGGCGAGGCGTTGGATTAGGCTTTTTCGATTTCAAAGCTGGCGGCGTCGGTTCCGGAGTTGATTTTGGCTTTGCCGGTTTGGTTTTAAATCCTAACGGAGACTTGTTCTATTTGGATAAGTCTGACGCTCAGAGCAGCGGTCATGCTGTAGCCGTTCCATGGGGAACGGATAAAGCCAACGGCGGCGGAGCGTGGAAACCGGACGCCTGGACAAACGTTTCCATGGATCTGGAGTTGCTCGACGACGGTCTGAAAGCCAAAATCCTCGACGTACACGTTATCGGTTCCAGCGCTGACTACTCTGCTCTTGTTGGAAAAGTATTCAACACGACCGACTTGATCGGTTTTGCCAGTTCCAGCAGTACAACCGGAAAGTTTTCTTACGTAGACAACGTTCAGCTTATCGTTCGCGAAGCGGCAACGCCTGAACTGTGGAATCAGAAGTTTGAACAGTACAAGGCGGACTACATCGAAGCCGCAGGTTCCGATCTGGCGGCGGCGACGTCCTTCCGCGGAGAAAACGGAACGGTTGTTGCCGGCACGACTATGGATATTATCGATACGAAGTCCAATAACGTCTGGCAGCGTCGCGGCATGGGGAGCGGGTACTGGAATCTGGACGGTTCTCATTCTGGCAACCCGCAGTTTACGATTATCGAAAACCAGGCCAAGGGCAGCGCCAACAGCGGCATCGCGCTTGACTGGGACAAGGCGGAAGTCAATTCCATGACGTTGTCGGTTGACCTTCAGATGAATACTTTGTCAGGCTCAGACTACAATCAATCTGCTCGCGGATTGGGTATGGGCTTCTTCGACGCTAACTATGGAGCAACTGAAGGTGAAGAAGTTGCCCATGGTTTCTCTGGTATTGCAGTTAATCCTTCCGGCGCATTGTATTATTACGAATCTACGCCTGACGGTTATACAATGTCAACGCCGATTGCTTTCGGCGGCTCGTTTGATAAAAACGAATGGTATACGCTGACGATGAATCTGGACTTCTTCCAGGAAGACGGCAAACTGATGGCGACTCTGGCTGACGTTTCTCTCTCCGGTTCAACCGCCGACTATTCCGACCTGATTGGAAGCGTCTTTAGTACAACGGACTTGATTGGTCTGCTGTCATCCAGCGCCACCAGCTGGGATTACTTCGGTACTTTTGACAACTTCAGCATGAGCAAGACCGTTCCGGAACCGTCGACGTGGGCGCTGCTGGTTCTCGGCGCCGTCGGCTTGCTGTACATGCGGAAACGCGGAAAGAATTAAATGAAAGGCGGTAACGGAGCGAAAGCAGTGAGCGAAGTTACGCTTTAATTGAGAAAACAGACTATTAGCGAGAGTAAAGCAAAAACTGAACTCTCGCTTTTTCTTTTACCAAAACCGCTCCCGTTGTTCGCTTGCGGCGGAAGCTTCCAATAATCTCTTTCGCAGAATTGCCTGACCGTCCTGCTGGTTCGCGGACGTCTTCGTCCGCCGAAGCCTCTCTGCCCCGCGAGAAATCTTAAGCGAAAAAATTGCCCCCATCGTCCGCTTGCGGCGGAAGCCTTCGAAAATCTCTTTCGCAGAATTGCCTGCCCGTCCTGCTGGTTCGCGGACGTGTCGTCCGCCAAAGCCTCTCAAATCCACGAACGAAACATTTACTTGGGTTTATAAAAGCTGCTCCACCTGTAGTCTTCCGGCTTTTCAACAAGACCCGCTTTTACAGGGTTATTAGCAATATAGTTAGATTCAATTCGAAAATGTCTGTTATTTCGAATCATTACATCCCAGTAGTCAATAATCCAATAATTTCCGTTAAATGTATTGATGATATTTTCAATATATCCAAATTGAAATCGATTTGACGATTTCAGATTGTGGAGAATTTCGTCAAATCGCACACTGGTATGATGTTTCCATGATTGCACAATTTCGCACATAGGTTTATTCGGAAACTCTTGAATTAAAACATGTATATGGTTCGGCATTACAACCCAATGAAATAAATGGTAATGCGAATCATTTAGCAGATATAACGCGTCAATTACGCATTGAGCAAGTTCAGGAATCTTCAATATACAGGAACCAATCCCACGATTAATCCAGTCTTCAATTTCACGATGTAAATAATAATTGCGTTTATATGGAGGATATTCTTCAACTTGCTTTTTGAATAGTTCCAATGTAGCTTGAGGCAAGGAATCTGAGAGGCGAAAAGATATGTGCTGAACAGCGTCAGAATAATCCCAATGAGGAATTTCCCGACGCTTGTAAGCGCCTTTGTTGTAACGATTGATGGCCATGAGATATAATCCGTGGATGGTGAGTCTATGTTCGGAGGCTGGGGCGGACGATACGTCCGCGAACCAGCGGGTCGGAGGTTTTACGCTGCGAAAAAAGTCGTTTGGAGGCTTCCGCGGGCGGCGCCTACATACGCCTCCGATTTGTTTTCCGTTACCTGTTCTCCGCTTGCGCTTTGGCAGCGTCCTGGACGCGGGCGCGTTCGTCCTCCAGGCGGGATTCGTACTTGTCTTCGTACTTCTGATCGCGTTCGTCCAGCTGGCAGCCGGGCATGTCCGGACGAGGATTGTCAATCAGAACTTGGCGTCCTTCCTGAATCAGAGCCAGCGCCTGTTTGTAGGCGTCGGAGTTCTTGTCCATGTTTTGCAGGCACGGGCTGAGTTCCGGACGGTCAAACCAGACTTTATTCGCGTTGCTTTGATGTCCGAGGTTGATTCCCGTCAGTTTGGAAAGCTGGTCAACCTGCTGACGCGTCAGCGGAGAGCGACCGAAGTTGTTGGGACCGAAGGAGCTGGCGTATTCCGGATAATACGGCGCGTTGAGGTCAAGCCACGTAACAACGCGGTCTTTGTCTTCCTGCGAGAGGTGGAGCTGCGCGTCGCGTTCCGGTACGCCGTGCCCGTTGAGAACGACGTCCGCCAGGCGGGAGACGAACGAGCCCCACGTTCGCGGATTTTGAACCTGGGCGGGTCCGGCGCCGATAACGTGAACGATGTCCCGATGGGTCATGAGTTCATAATAGGCGTTGTTGAAAACGAGGTTTCTGTCGCCCGCCAGGCAGATTCGTTTTGCGCCCGGCTTGCCGGCGTCGTGACATTTAACGCAGTGTTTGTCGAACACAGGCTGAACTTCTTGTGTAAAGGAGAAGTTGCGAGCGGGGCCGTACCAGCCGTCGAGTTTGCTCGGGGCGCGCATCATGGCGATAGTTGAGCGGCGCGGGGCGACGGCGTTGAGCCGGTCTTCGTGACAGCCGATGCAGCCCTGATTTTCGCCCGGTCTGACGATTGTTCCGGATCGCATGGACTGAATCATTCGCCCCTGTTCGTCGAGAATCTGGAAGTAGACGAACGTATCGGCGGGCAGCTCGAAGTTGGCGGAGCCGTCGTCTTCAATCGGAACGGTTCCGAGAATGCGCTTGTTGACGAAATCGTCCCAGTTCATGCCGGGCGCCTGTTCGCCCTGTCCGAACCAGCCGCTGGAATACGTGTAGAACCGCTTTTCGGGCGACTCGACAACGCGGAGCCATTTCGCCGTTCCGCGCGGGATAGCGTCCATGCCGGTGCCAATATAGACGTCGGCGACGTAGAACGTTCCTGTCTTTTTGGTCAGGTCGGTTTTGTCGATAATTTCACGCTGCTTTTCGTGCGGCGCGACGACAATCGGTTCAAAGCAGCCGTAACCGGAATTCTCTTCTTCGTAAATCTTGATTTCTGAATCGTTCATGCGGAGCAGATAAATGCCGGTCTTTTCGCCTTTGCCTTCCAGCTGACGCGTAACGAGAATGTTGTTTTCGTCAATCGGGAACGGGTCTTCCATTTTGGGATTGATTTGGATCATGGCGTCGTAGGAGCCGTGAACGTTGATCAGGTTCATCGCGTGCGAGGGCCACGTTTTAACGACGCCGTCCGAGCCTTCGATTCCCTTGGTTCTGTCCAGAATTCCAATCGCGCCCCACGGTCTGTCGTGGCAAGACCCCAGCGTGCAGACGACTTTTGTTGTGCCGGGGATTTCTCTGGCTTCGAGGAACGCGCCCGGCGCGCCGGTGTTGTTGCCGTAGTAAAGCAGATGGCTCGTTCCGTCCGGGTTGGTTACCCAAAGACCTTGAGCGTCGCCGAAGTTGCGGTCAACGTATTCCCAGCGGTCGTAAATAATTCGACCGTCGGACAGGACGCTGGCGTGCCCTTCAAAAAGCGTGCTGTGACCAATTTGAATCATGTTGGAGCCGTCCGGGTTCATCGTGTACAGGTTGCACATGATATGGCGGTTGCACATGCAGTATTTCGGCTCGCGGGTGGACGAGAAAACAATCTTGCCGTTGGGCAGATAGTTGGGGTCGATGTCAGACAGGTCTTTACCGAAGGTAATCTGACGAACTGACTTGTCAGCCAGCGTCATTTCGTAAATGTGGTAATCGTCCGCCTTGTTCTTACGCATGGAGAACAGAACCCGTTTGCCGTCGTAAGAAATTTCCGGGTCTCGAATAATCCCTTCCGGGCAGTCGAGCAGAGTTTTAATTTTCCCGCCGTCGGCAACGTCGATCATTTTCATTGCGGAACCGCCGCGGAAAGACCCTTCGTTGACTTCCCCGTTTTGGAACATCGTCGCGGTGTTGTGATGATCCCGGCGATACTGATTTCGAGCGATAAAGAGAATCGGATGTCCGCTGGTGATCTTCGCGACTTCTTCCGGGTCAGCAACCTTTTCCGGTTCCTGAACGTACAGATTTGAAGCGAGCTTTTCGACCGCGATTTGATTGAACTCGGCGCTGCGCGGCCCGGCGGTTTTGATAAACAGACCGCAGACGTCGTTGGCGCAGGCGTCCTGGAACGCTGTCAGCTCCGTCCAGTCTGAACATTCCTGCAGCTTAAACTTCGCGATAAACAGATCGTACGGACGGTTTGTCAGCGCTTTTCTGTAACATTCCAGACGAAGCCAGACCTTGTTCACGCCGCGATGTTCTTTCGCCGCCGCGGGATTGTTGCCATTCGGCGGCAGCCCCTGGAATTTAACCAGCGTCGTCCCGTTCCATTGATCCAGCCCAAACGTAAAGCGCGGAACCGCGTTTTCGCCTCCGCTGAATACGGTTATTCCCGCCACCGCTTGAGCGCTTTGGGCGTCGTACGTTACGCAGGCTTCAAAGGCGAAGTTCCCTTCCGGCGACGGCGTAAACGCGATGGGCGCAGCGTTGCGGACAGCCCACATGTCCGTATTGGCAAACGCCGACAACCGGACGGACTGCGCCTTGTCTGTAACAGCGACGGCTCCGCGGGTAACGTCTGGAACCTGCGCCGTCCATTCGATTTTGTCAAACGTAAACTTCTGACCATTGAGCTGAACGGCGTCCTGCGCCTGAGCGGACGACAGGGAAAGCGTCAGGAGGGATAATAATAAAAATGGAATGAATCTTTTCATGATAAACCTGTGAGTCTTCCTTGTTTGAACAATTATTATAAAGGAAATGGGGAATTCAATTTGCAAAGTTATTTCTGATCGGCATTCGTTTTGTAAATCCGCGGGTGTCGATAGTAGACTTCCAAAATCATTGTCGACATCGCGGTGTCGTACAGACGTCCGCCGGGATCGCTCCACGGACCAGCATGATACCACGAACCTTTTTCGTGTCCTTGCTGAACCTGGGAATTAACCAGTTGATCGCGCATAACAGCGTTCCATTTTTCCCACAACGGTCCGTTATATTGAAACATGACCTCAGTGGCATAGTAATTATGGTAGCTGTCAGTCTTGCTTGGACCTATTTTGGAAAGCCATTCTACCCCACGCTGTAAAGCCGGGTTGTCATGCTCCCAGCCAAAATTCATACGAGTCAGCAGACCGACAGCAGTAGTTGACGGACCCTCGCCGGGGTCTGTATATCCGTATTTAGAACCGGAGTCAGTCTGAACGGAGTCCAGAAAACGCGACGCCTTGACGACTACTTTATCTGGAACGTCCAATTTCTTCATATTGGCGGCGGTTCTAATAGCCGCCATTTGCCAGCCTGTTACCGATATGTCGCCTGCCTGCCATCGCGTATAACGCCAACCGCCGCCGTTAGGATCCTGATGGAAATAGATATAGTTTAAACTTCCCTGAGCGGCAGGAAGCAATCTTTTATCTCTGGTTTTGGCATACGCTTCTGTCAAGCAAAGAGCGACAATTCCTTGAGAGTACATCGTGCCTTTGGATTCTACAAAAATGACGCAGTCCTCTGGATATCCTATAAAAAAGTCGTCGTCCTTAGATGTTGTTTTGCCATTTTTTAAAAGGAAATAGAGACCGTTATATACGTTTTGCTTATACTTTCCTTCCTTATGAGTTACGCCAGCGCCGAGGAACGACAACAGCGCCAAACCGGTAGCGGCATTGTACTCTTTGTCATATTTGCCGGGATTTTTGCATGCGCCTTGACATGAAGGCGCTAATTGATGATTAAAGCTCCATGAACCGTTAGGAAGCTGATGATTGGCAATCCATTGCAATCCCAACGCAACAGCTCGCTCGCTTTCTGTCGTACCGCCACCGACTGCAACAGCTTTGGCTTTTTCTGTTCTCCGCGCGTGATACAAGTCGACGCTTGAAAAGCCTGTATAGTCCTCATCCGCATACGTTGTACTGGAAAACGCCGCTAGCGCAAACGTCAGGACGGAAAACAACGATAAAAGAGCGGGGAATCTTTTCATGATTGTATGGGGTTA
>JAZMZV010000137.1:0-14514 GCA_045586185.1 Thermoguttaceae bacterium
ACCCGCCGAATCGCGCCGTTTTTGTGCTTGATCGAGTAAATCGTTTTGATGGATTCGAGAATGTACTCAATCGGGTTCATGGTCGGATGCTCGCCCGTCTCGAGAGCCAGGCGCTTGTGTCCCATGTCCTGCAGCGCGATGACTTCATCCCGAATCTCGTCCTGTGACAGTTTCTTTCGGCGAATGTGCGTGTTCTTCGCGTGATACGGACAGTACGTACAGCCGTTGACGCAGTAGTTGGACAGGTACAGCGGGGCAAAGAGAACGATTCTGCGTCCGTAGAACTTCTCTTTGATTTCCTTCGCCAGAGCGAACATCTTCTCGTTCAAGTCCGGCAGTTCGCAGTCCAACAGCAGCAGAGCCTCGCGGTGCGTCAGACCTTTGCAGTCTCGAGCGCGTTCGATTAACGCCTCGATCATTTCACGATTGTTCTTGTTCTCTTCGGCAAACTTGAGCGTTGCTTTGATTTCTTCATCGTTGATAAAATCAACGGCATGGGGGGATTTGGGGTCATACATGGTAGTTATTGATTGTTAAAGTTGCGAGTTGCGAGTTGCGAGAAAATCCTCACTACTGCCTCCCGTGGGTTAAAACCCACGGCTATTAATATTGAACCGCTACGCGGTTCTAGCGGAACGCTTCGCGTCTGCCTTTCTATTCCCTACTCCCTATTCCCTGCCGGGCTTGTACCGTCTTGACGGTAACGCCGTCGAGCATTCCGAGTTTGCCGGACAGGGAGCTGATCTCGTTTTGCGGGGCGTCCACGACGACGCTGATTATGCTCAGCTGTTCCGGTCGATAGGGAACGCCCATGCGCCCGATAATATACGAGGCGTAGTCGTGCAAAATCCGGTTGACGTCCGGGGCGCGGTCGACGTCTTCGACAATGATTCCGATTAACGCTATACGGCGTTCCATGGTTCAAACAGGGTTGGATAGGGGAAACGAATATAATCCTGTAAAGCGAGGCGGGGGACGAATTCTCCCTGTCGAAATCAACGTTGTATTTCGTCTGGCTGAATAGACGCCAAGACGGAACGATGTGCAGATTTGCTATCTCGCCTTTTCCGTTCGGACGACGCGGTGCGTCAGACCGGACAGGTCAGGAACGTACAACAATTACGTTTAGGTCCGTTTTGTGTCAGGAGAGAACGAATCTCGTCCTTTCACTCAACTTTGATACATTTTATCAAAAAAGGAAAGTTTGTCAAGCCCCGCATTGAGCGTTATAGAATACAGATTTACAGACCTGTTAAACGAAAAAGAGTTGTCAGACCCTTTTCAGACGTCTGACAACTCTTTTCAGGTTTATTTATACGGAATTTTCAAATCGAACTACCGGATTTCGATGTTGTCCAATCCTCCGGTGTCGAGATAGTAGCGTTCGTCCGCCAGCGTTCGCCAGCTGAAGAAGACGTTTTCGCCCAGGACGGCGTCCTGTCCGGCGACGATGCCCATGACGGAATCGACTTCCAGATGTTCTTCGGATTCTCCGGTCGCCTTGATTCGCTTAATCTTGACCTGAACTTCCGTTCGTCCGATTCTGTCGCCGACTTCCATTTTGAGAATGTAAATCGGGGTCGCCTGAGCGTCTTCGTTCTCGCTCATTTTACGGCCGATGATAACGCGCTGAGAACTGGTCGTGAAGTCGGTGATTTCTTCACGCGAGTTTTCGTCTACGGGTTTGAACAGAACGCGTTCACTTCGGATGCCGGACGTGGACCCGCCCATGACGCCCCAGTAGTAGCTGTTTTCGTACTGTTTGGCTTGCATGGAGTACTTGAACTGCGGGAGCATGCCGTTTGCCGCCATGAACTCAATGGCAGCGCCGACGACGACCGGGCTTTTCGGGTCGATAATAACGCCGGGTTCCGTGCCTTTTTCGTCCTGGTACGGATACCAGTTGCCGGCGTAATGCCCGTACATGGGGACGATTCGCGACGGCGACAAGGGCAGGTACATTCTGACCAGTTTGCGGATGTAATCGAGTTTTGTCGGCTGACCAGCCAGCAGGACGACGTCCGCCTTGTACTGAATGCAGCGCTGGCACATGTCGTAAATCAGTTCGTCGAAAACGTCGTGAATAACGCCGTCGAATTCCTCTTTGTTAACCGTCAGGTCGAGTTCGGTTTCTACGGTGTAGTAGCCCGGTCCCTTGAGTTTGTCGAATACCGCCTGGAGCGATTCCAGAATGCTGGGATCGACAATTTCCGGGTCTGTATGGGAAATCGGTTCCTGATATTCGCCTTCGACGGCTTTTTTGAGGTACTCGTTTGTCAGCGGGATAAACAGACGGTTCATCCAGGCGATTCTCTGTCCCTTGAATTCGCGGTTGCGCGGAACTTCGGGGCCGAAAAGCAGCTGAACGTCTTCCTCTTCCATGTTGAGGGACTCGGCAAACTGCGGGATGATAATCGTTTCCAGCAGGCGTTTGACCATCTGGTCGCCGCCGAGGGAGATGCCGTCCTGATGAAGGGTTTTGCCGTGAATGTAGTCGTCAATTTTAGACTCGTAATTGTAACTGGCAATCATCAAGTCGGTCGTGCCGCCGCCGATGTCAAGGCAGGCGATGCGGATCTCGTTTTTCTTGTCGCCGATTTCGATTTCTTCTTTTTGCGAGCCGGTTTTTCCGGGTCGGGCAACGCCGCCGCGGCGACGTCCCGCAACAGCGCCCATCTGAAGCATGTTTTCCTCCGGCGGAGCTTCTACGATAACTTCGCCTCTGTCCTGATGAATGGTCGAGAACCAGATTCGCGGGTCTTGACCCAGCAAGCCCAGCTCGCTCCAGATGTACGTCAGGTGGACGGCGCTGGCTTCGTCGATAGACAGGTTAAGCAGAGGACGAACTCGCTGGAATCTGCCGAGCGTTCGGGTGAAGATTTCAATCGCCTTTTGAACCTGCATTCGCAGACGTTCTTTTTCCTCTGTAATCATACCGGACGGGTAGGTCATGGTAATCGTACGAAGTTCTCGAGCGCGCCCGGCGTCTCCGGAAGACGTGCGGTACGCCATCGAGTTGATGTACGTATACGCCTGGCAGATCATTTCGTACAGAGCCGCAGTCATCATGGCGCGAGGCGCGTGACGCGGTTTGAGCGGCATGTCGGTTGCGAAGTCTCGTTCCTGAGGCCCGCCTTCTTTAAGCAGGAAGTCGTTGTCGTCCTCATGAATGAACTTCATCAGCGGACCGTGAAGGTTGTCGCAATAGACGTTTGTTCCGCAGGTGTTATGCGGGTCGCACATGTGCCAGTTGGCGCCTTCCAACCAGCTGGAGTCGTCCGCCCACAGGTAGCGTTTGGGAGAGCTGACGCCCGTGCGGATGTCGCCGTCCGGCGTAATAACCTGCAGCAGGTCGTCGCATTCCTTGCCCATGCGGACTTGTGACAAATCCTGGAACAGTTCCGGCGCGATCTGGACTTCAACCTTCGTTTGACGAGGAGAAGCCGAGCCGAACCCGAACCAGCTCTTCTTTTGCGGAGCGGATTCGTCGATATGGAACTGAATCTTTTTCTGCTTGATCGGCGGCAGATACGGAGCCGTCGACCAGTGCGTCTTGGACGAGAACCAGCGATTTTCGGGCATTCGCATGTATTCGCCCATCTCGTTGTACTGATTGAGATGATAGCGGTTTGTCAGTTCAAACGGAATCATCTGGGGCGTCTGCGAGATTTCGCCGACGACTTCCAGCAGCAGCGCGCCGGTGCGGCTGTTGCCGAAGTCGATAATCATGTGAACCTGTTTCGGCTCGCCGGAGGTTGCCGTTGCAGGACGAATGACAATCTGCGTTTCCGGAACGCCCTTGAGCGGGTTGCCGGAGACGTCCAGCAGACCGCGCAGTTCGACTGGATAGTCGCCCGTAAGCGCGGACGCGTCGCAGAAATAGCCGATTTCCGGGTCGCCGCAAGTCGTGTCAATCGCGAAGAACAGCTTCGTGTTCTCTCCGGTTTGAATGATCTGCCATTGAATATACGGATATGCTTTGATGGAACGGGGATCTCCCGCTTCCGGTTTTCCGGCGTTAATGTTGCATACTGTTCTTTGCCAGCCGTTGCCAACCTGCTGAACGTTGTATCGGGAACCGCCTTTAAGCGGAACGCATACCAGCTGAACCCCTGTGTTTGCAAATAAAATGTGCATGATAAAAAACTAAAAAAGTATTTGTGATTTAATGTACTCAACGACTAATGAAACCGAGGAATTGCGGAGATTAGTACCGTCCTTCAAACGGCGCCAAAATGTCCCACAGTTCGGAGTTTCCCGGCGGAATCTGGACGTGGTCGCCCGCGCCTGCCGCCAGAGCCTGCGGAACGCGTTCCACCCAGCGTTTGGTAAACGACGCGGCAAGACCGTAGTCAGCGTAGGCTTCCAACGGCTTGATAAACGAGTCGTCTTCATGAACTTCGTCGCCGTCAACGATCAGCTGTTGACCCTTGATAGCCGCCCAGGACGGGCCGGGGTTCATGATGTAGTCGTTCATAATAATCTGAGTGTACTTGCGGCGAGCGCGGCGTCGAGCGGATTCGTCGCGCGTCTTGAGGTGGATTACCGGGTCGAGCTGGTCAATTAGCGCTGTAATGCACTTTTCGCAAGTGAGGTAATCCTGCAAGTAGCGGACGAACGTGCCCATGTCTTCCGGGTCGAGCCATTCGAATTCGTCGAACTTGTGCGTTTTGATGTACTCGTTGTAACGACGCGGAACTTCTTTCTTTGCCCAGTCTGACAGATACGCGCGAAGCGTGTCGGGCAGCGGGTCTCCGTGACGCTTGGATTTGATTTCGGCGCAGTCCGCCAGCATCGCTTCCGCTCCGTCCTGCAGAGTAAGAATATTTTGCAGAGCGTAGATTTTATCGTACGCGCATTGCGGGTCTTCGGTCAGCCAGTTGACCATCTTGTTGCCCGCCTTGATTCGCTTTTCGCGGTCGACGTTGGCGTCCGGGTCTACGTACCAGGCGCGCGACAGCTGAAGGATTTCCGCCCGGAGACGGTTGATTTCCTGCTGCAGCTGGTTTTGCTTGTCTGTAGAGCTTGTAACAAGATGAATGCCGGCGGCGATAAGGGACTGTCCGCCGTCGCCGTCTGTCATGGCGATGTCCCAGCGGTGTTCCTTGTCGCGGACGTATCGGGCGACGGCGTCTGACGCCATAAAGGCTTCTTTCGCCTTTTCCCATTTGATCGGGTCGTTCTTCTGACGCATCGCCTCGTTCGTGTCCCACGTTCCGGGATAACGAATCGGGTACGCGTTGGTAAACGGCTTGCCTTTGCCGCCGAAGTCGTTAAAGACGTCGTCCAGAGCGTCCGCCAGCTGACCGAGTCGCGCTTCGTACAGGGATTTGTCAGCGTAGATTTCACGGTTGCGGAATTCGTCGTCAATACCCGTCATACCGACAAACAGAGCCGGGGTGTCGTCTGTAACGCCGCGAGGCCAAATTCTGTCCCCGTAACGGGTGCGGCCCCATTTGTTGATGTGGTCTTTCATCTGGTTGGAAACTTCGAGGTTACCGCCGCGGGAAAGCAGCATCAACGTTTGAATCTGACGTTCTTCAGTGCATCGTTCAAACAGGTAAGAAACTTTACCACGTTTGACGATTTCCATCTGTTCTTCGACCGTGTCGGCAGAAGTTCGTTTACCGGCTTCCGTACCTTGACGTCCGGCGCGCATACCGGGAATGTCGAGGAAGTCCATGTTCTCAATAACCTGACGCCAGTCGTCGTTCAAACGGTGCGGCAGAATCGGCAGAACGAGTTCCAACATAGCCGCCTGCATCGTTTCGAGGTCTTCTCGGCCGTTGCCGCTGCCGGGGTTGTATTCCAGAACCATCCAGCCGGAACGATCCTTGAGCTGGAAGTCTGACCATTCGACGCGTTTCCAGACCTTGGACGTCGGACGGTCGTGGAACTTGCTTCGCTGAGAGTCCAGCAGGAATCGAACGCCCGCCCAGTGCGTCAAAATGCACGGGTCGTGATCAGGAGAATACAGACGTTCCAGGAACGCATTGATTCTGGTAAACAGACCCGTCATGGACGACCAGTTCCCCCAGAACAGGTTGGCGACAACCTGCGTGTAGCCTTCTTCCGAAAGCGGGTATCGGCTGAGAATGCTGTTGAGCAAAGCCGACTTGCACGGGAACCCGCGGCGGTCAATGCCGGTCATGTACGAGAACGCGTCCATGATGTCCATACGCCATTTGCTGTCGACCTCTTTGCCGGGCGAAACTTTGGCGATTTGAGCAACCATGGTTTCCATGTTGTTTTCGTCCCAGATTTTGGAATCCTCAGCGCGGCATTCGCCGTGGAAGCCTCGCGCCAAAACGCGGAGCCATTCAGCGCGGGTCAACGCCTTGACCATAACGGGGAATTCCGGCGACGGGCCTTCCGCCATACGCTCTTTGGTAGTAAATCGGGTAACCAGAGCCGTCGCTTCGTTTGAACCGGACTGCGGGTTAAGGTCGGTATCGAACGACAGATCCTTGTAGTACGACGGTTCGCCAAGGGCTTCGTCTCGTCCCAGCGGGCTGTAATCGTGACTTTGCGGACGAAGAACGGCGCCCATAAAAAGACTCTTTCCGACCTGAGACGGCCCGTAAACGGCTGCCGCGACCGGAACTTTAGAGGACGTAAAGATACTTCGAGCCAAACGTCGAAGCTGGAGAACCTGGAACTCGTCACGCTCGGATATCGGAAGCATTTCCAATTTTGCGCGGTCTCTGTTGAATTCCGACAACCAATCGTAAACGTCTGTGGTGAGGTTTAAGACCTCTTCCGCCTGTCGCTGCAACAGACGGTCTGTTTCGTCAGGAAAACCCATAGTTGATAGTTAATTTAAAAAAGGAATACGTGTATTATTAAAACCTTGGATTTTGGTATTCTTAGCTCCAGCCCAGCGTCACCCAAATTGAAGAAACAATAGTTCAATGTATTTCTGTCAAAATAAGACCTAACTAAAATACCACTGTTTATTATAGCTTGCGTTTTTACAATTTACAAGGGGGCGGGGAATTTTTTTAAAAATTTTTTAAGGAAAGAAGAGAATAACAATAAAAACAGAGAAATTTGGAGTGCGACGTCCAAAAAATGGAAGGCGGTAATGGAGTGAGCGTTAGCGAACGAAATTACGCTTTGTTCGAAGCGTACATAACAACCGTCGAAGTGAATAACCCTCCCGGGTGGCGGATATTATCCGTCCCCCAGAATGGTTTTCGGTGGCATCTTAAAGAAAAAGCGGGATTTCCTCCCGCTATTAAGCGTAACTACGCTCCCATTGGTCGCTCCGTTACCGCCTTTCATTAAGCGACGGCAAGCCGTCGCACTCCATATTACTTTCGCTTTCTCATATACAGCAAGCCCGCGGCGCCGAGAATCAGCAGCGCCCAGGTCGACGGTTCCGGGACGCCAGAGCCAGTGTCCGGTTCAAAATCAGCATTGCCGATCAGGTAAAGACCGCCGTCCATGGAAACCAGATCAAACATGCCATCTTGGAAATTCCCAACAAGCCTCGGCATATTATCATCATCAATGAGTAAGCCTTCATCGTAAACCAGCTGGTATATCGGATCCTCAGCTAACGCCCAACTGGTAGCATCGCCGCCTTCAAAGTACACCTTGATAATTGAGGCGGGGTCAATGATGAACTCGCCGCCGTTTTCTATAAACAGTCTGTCGTATTGCTGAGCCTCTTTGTCTGCGGTGTAGGAACTGAACTCGAACAAGCCAGTTGCGCCAGTCTCAATGATAACGCTGCCGTTGACGGTCAGGTCGCCAACCGAGTTGCCGGGCGAGAGCGTTGAGCCAGTCTTAACAATCAGATCGCCGGCATACTCTCCCTTGAAGTCCAGTTCGCCAGCTTCTACTGTGAAGTTATTCGGTTCAAACCGTCCATCGGTTGAAAGAATCTTGAGCGTACCAGCCCCGGTCTTGGTAACGTTTCCATTGCCGGAAACAACGCCAGTGAACTTTGTCGTCTCGGTGTTGTTAAGCGTCAAGGCGTTTCCGTCGGTGTCAATCGTTCCGTTTCCAGACAGGTTATTAAACGTCTGTTTGTCTCCCATGGCAATCTTGCCGCTGTTTTCGACGGAAACGGAATAGGACTTGGAAATTGCGTTTTGCTCCGTCAGAGCCAGCGTTCCGTCTGAAACCGTCGTCTTGCCGGTATACGTGTTGTCGCCGGACAGGGTCAGGGTTTCAGCGCCGGTTTTTTCCAAATCGCCAGCGCCGGAAATGACGCCGGAGAATTCAGTCGCCGCGGCGTTGTTAAGCGTCAGGTCGGAACCGCCGTTGTCAATCGTTCCTGTTCCTGACAGGTTATTGAGCGACTGGTCGGCGCCCATGGTAATCGCGCCGTTGTTTTCAACGGAAGATGAGTTGGAAATTGCGTTTTCTGCCGTCAGATTCAGCGTTCCATCGGTAACCTTTGTTGCGCCGGTAAACTCGTCGTTTGTATTAGCGAGCGTTAACGTTCCGTCTCCAGTTTTATTCATCACGCCTTCGCCGGAGATATCGCCGGAAAGAGTCAGGTTCTTTCTGTCGCCAACTTCAATTGTACCGTTGGGATCGGAAGCGTTCATTTTAACTTCGCCATTAAAGGTTGCGGCATCGTCGCCGTCGGTATACGTAATGCCCAGTTTGTTCGTTCCGTCAATCGTCCACGTGGAAGCTTCAATATCGTCCGAATTGACGACATAATAATCTGTCTGCGGCGGCGGTTCGACAGCTTGATTCTTCAAAACGATGGACGTGCCAACCGTATCGAGATACCAGGCGTCCGTCGTCGCGGAGTTGACCAAAAGCTGGATATTGTCCAGATTCGCGTTCAAAGACGTAGTCTCCATAAGAACGTAGCCATTTTCGGTGTTGTTGTTCCACCAATCGGTTTGACTGCCGTTGTTAAACGCAACGCTGATCGTACCTGTTGTGAATGTCGCCGCATTGACGGTCAAGCGGTCGTAATCTGTGGCAGACGAGCTGTCGTTGAAATCGAAGAAAATCGAGCCGCCGTCAACGACCAAATCTCCGATGGCGATTTGGGTCGAGTCGGTCGTTTCTCCAATAACCAGCGAGCCGCCGTTGAGCGTAACGTTGGACGTAATCGTGGGCGCAGCGTCAATAAACGAAGCGCCTGCGGCAACTGTTACGTCGGAGACGAGGCTGCCTGTACTGGCTAACGCCAACGCGCCGGCAGAGACGGTTGTCGGTCCGGTGTATTCGTTAACGGCGGTCAGTCTTACTGTACCAGCGCCAGTCTTGGTCAGAGAGTTGTTTGTAACAACGCTTTCGCTCTTGTTGCCCAATTTCACGTTGACAACGAGGTCAGTAGCGGAACTCTTGGTGATGTCGTCTACATTTAATGTCGCTGTGTCGAGAACGAAAATAACGCCGTTAGCCCCGTTGAAGTTAACCGGTTGTTCCGGGGTTGAACCGTTGCCGGCAAAGGTAACGTTGTTTGTTCCCATGAGCCAGAATGAACGCCAGATGTCTCGGTTGTTGGCGCCGTAAACTTCTGCGCCGTTTTGGAACGTCGCGTTGCACAGCGGGTTGTTGTTCGTACCGGACAGCTTGCCGCCGTTGACAATCAATCTGACGCTGTCATTGTTATATTGGGAAAGAGTGCATCCGCCGAGCGTGTCGTTCGTTCCAAGCGCCAATTCCGCGCCTTGATTGATGGTAATCGTTCTGCCGCCGGGTGTGGAGAAAGCTCCCAAAGACGTTGTCGTGTAGTTGTTATGATTTAATGTAGTCGCTACAGTACCGCCATTAATAACGACATTCCCGGTAAACGAACTGCCTTTATTTTTAAACGTCTGCTTGCCAGCGCCGTCTGAATTGACAATAAGCTCAATATTGCCGTTGATAACGCCTTCGTATGAGTTATCGGCGCCGGTAATATTCAACGTCAACGTTGACAACGTGTTAGTGTTGTTGTAAATCGTTCCCTTTTGAGTACTGGTAGACGTGTCCACGTCGCTGGTAATTCCTTTAAATACCTGAGAATAACCGTTCATGTCAAGCTGACCGTAGATGTTGGCTCGCCCGGCGTTGGGACCGAAGGGCTGTTCAGCGTCCAGCTTCAATTTTCCGTAACTGGTGGCGCTTCCCCAGTTAGTCTGAACCGTTCCTGTAAAGGAACCGTCAGATTTGGTTTTTGCAATAACCCAGCCGGAATCAGACGCAACAACAAAATTGCCGCTGCCTTTAACATTTCCGGTTAAGGTGATGTCTTTGTTCCAACCCGCCATTATGGTTGTAGTGGCAGTAAAGTTCAAATCGTTCGGGAACGTCAGATAGGCGTCATAGTTATGAAGTTGACCGCCATCCATTTGAATTTCTTTGGAACCGATATAAGGCGCAGCGCTTGCCGGCTCAGCCGCGGTTCCAATACTTTTACCGGAGCCTCCGATACGAACTTTCCCTTTGAGGATTAAAGATCCGCCATAGTCGCCTGTACCGGTAATATTAATCCAGCCCATGTTGGAGTCTGAATTGACAGTCAGATTGCCATTGCCGTACAGACCGCCCGCCAACGTCAATTCGCCGCTCTTGGAGCTGCTCCATCCGCACTGAACTTTACTGGCAGAGTTGACTATGACTGGAGAGTTAATAACGCCTTTGCCAGTTGCGCTGTCGTCGCTGTCGCCGTCGTTGAACAGTGTACCGCCGTTAAGCGTGATTCCCTTTGGATAGCTGAACGTTCCGTAGATTCGCATCGTACCGCTGTTGACAGTGATGTTTCCGTTTCCAGTCCAATCTCCGCCGGCAGAGAAGTATGACGAATTAACAACAATATTGCCGTCAACGCGAACGGCGCCGCCGTCGGTCTTAACCAGGGAGTTGGTTCCGATGTTCATTTCATTTCCAGACACACCCAAAACCAGAGTACCCGCTTTGGACGAAATCTTGGCGTTGGAAATATTGCCATTGAAAATCTGCGTACCCGCGCCAACGTATTCTACGACGTTCCCCTTGAGGTCGAAAGCGCCGTTATACGTAAAGGTCTTGTCGGCTGTTACGCCGTTGCCGATGGAAATGCCTTTGCAGCTGGTCTTGCCGGAATCGTTGATAATCTTCGCGCCGGCTTCGCCCGTCAAACCGCCGACTTTCATCTGAGCGCCGTCCCACAAATCGACTTTGCCGGTTGATCCAATATGCAGCGTCGCCTGGTTGTTCTCCCAGTGTTGAGCTTGCCAGCTGCCGTTGATAAACATGCCGCTTCTAACGTCAAAAACAGAATTGGAATCCAGGTTGAATGTAACGCCGGAATTGCCGGTACCGGCGATGGCGGAAATCGTTCCTCCTCCGTCAATGAGAATCGTCGCGCCCGTTCCGTTGATAACGACGTCCTGCCCGGCAATTCCAGAGCAAATGCCGTTGTCACTGTTATGCGTTGTAACAGCGTTCGTGTTGTAAAATTCAAGCGTACCGCCATTGATGTTAAACGTCAACGCGCTTTCATTGTGCGGAACCGTGTTGTTATACAGCATCGTCGCGCCTGCGCTGACGTTAATCGTTGAAGATCCCAGCGTGCCCGCGTCGGTCAGTTCCAGCGTTCCACCGGAGACGGTTGTATCGCCGGTAAAGCCGCTGTTGGCGGTCGTAATCGTTAACTTGCCAGCGTCGGTCTTTTCTAACGGGGCGGTTCCTGATAACCCGCCAGAGAGCGTGAGATTGTAGTTCACGCCGACCTGAATTTTACCGCCGTTAGCGGTCATTTCAACCGGATTGGATTGCGTTACAGAGTAGTTGCTGCCGGAATTCAGTATGGCGCCCTCCTTGGTCGTTCCGTCAATCGTCCACTGGAGACCAATATCAGTGGAATCAGCGTTATACCAATTGCTTCCCGGTTCTGGTCCTGGTCCCGGACCCGGTCCTGGATCGTCGCTGCCTTCTACAGCCCAAAGCAAAAGGTTCTCATTTGTCGCTGTGAGCGTCCATCTGTTTGACAGCGTACCGTTCACTGTAACTTTAACGCTGTTATTATCGAAGCTTTCGTAATTTTGAATAGAGCCGTTAATAAGCGAAAAACCTTCTCCGGAATCATTAATGGCGTTCCACCAATCTTCAGCGCTGCTGGAATTGAACGACAGATCAATATACCCGGAATCGAAGATGGCAGAAAAAACATGTAGCCAGTCGGCGTCGTACATGTCGGAGCTGTCGCCAAAATCGAAACAGACCGTTCCGCCGTTAAGAGTCAGATTTTTGATCGTCATTTCTTTAGACGCTGACGTTGCGCCAACGACAAACTTTCCGCCATCCATGACGACGTTAGTATAGGTCATATCCACACCCGCCTGGAACGTTCCTCCCGTTGAAACTGTAACTTGGGACGACGAAAAACTGGCGCCAGCTGGCACAAGGAGCGTTCCAGCTGAAACCGTCGTTTCGCCGTAATACGAATTGTTGCCGGACAGCGTCAGAGTTCCAGTTCCGGTTTTGGCAACAGAACCTAAGCCGTAAATATCGTTGCTAATCGTCTGATTTGACGCGTGAGCAAATTCCAAAGTCGCGTTTTCGTTTACTGTAACAGAGCCTGATCCCAGCGTACCGGCTTCGGTCAGTTTAACCGTTCCTTCGGAAATCGTTGTTCCGCCGCCATACGTATTGACTTTGGTCATCGTCAGCGTTCCAGCGCCGGTCTTGGTAATGGCTCCAGAGCCGGAAACAACGCCGGAAAGAGTCAGATTTTTTCCAGAGCCGATTTCAATCGAACCGTCTCCATTAAATATTACCGGATTGACAAACGTCGCCGTCGAGCCGCCTTCAGTAAAAATGACGCCCTTCTTAACCGAGCCGTCAATAGTCCAATTGTCAGCGGAAATGTCTGCTGTGTTTGCATAATAATACGGTTCCTGAGCAACCTGATAAAATGCGATTTCAGTAAACCCAACCCGGTCGCCGCCGGTAAAACTCGGGTAAAAATTGTATCCATTATCCAGAGCCGTCAGAACAGCTTTTTGAAACGCGTAAGTATCTCCGAAGGAGAAAGTTGCGTAGCTGGATTTATTTATATATTCATCAATTAAATACTCGTCTGCATAAACCAGATTGCCGGCGCTGTCATAAAGTTCTAAAGTAAAATCTGACATCAGATTCCCTTTATTGCCGTATCCCCAAATAGAGAAGCTGTCGTACGCCGCCTGTTCTGACATTGTGAACTCAATAACAGGCGTATAACCTACGGTATAATAATCGGCAATAACATTATTTCCAACTTTTGTATCAGTCGTATACCATTCCGCTCCTCCAAGGTTGCTATCGGTACCGTCAAACAAATAAGTCAAAGCGCGAGCAGACGCTCTTTCCGACGCAGGAGTAAGGAATTGCGCTGACGTTGGACGAACAAGAGTAGAATCAGAACTCATTGGAGCGTTATATACAACAGGCTTGGTCGGAGCGTCAAGTTCAACTGGAACAAAGAAAGACACTTCAGACAAACCAACCCGGTCTCCGCCGCCGCTGCCTTCGACGTAGTTATTGCTGGTAAGAGTCATTTCAATTTTCGACACGTTTTCAACGGCAGGGAACGTAAATTCATCTCGGACGGCGGTTGATGTATGCGCCATGGTAAAGCTGTATTGGGTAGGATCGGCAACTGAAATCTGCGTTCCGCTGGCGTCATAGAAAGTCAGATTAAAGTCTTTAAGAGAGTTGCTGGCAACGCTATAGCCATTAACTCCAATGCCTGTAATCGTTTGAGGCGAGCTATAATTAAAAGTTAATACCGGGTCTGGATTACCCACCTCGGGATTATAATATCCGCCGCCGGTTGAAGTGTTGGTAACCCATTGTGTAGAAGCGCTGCTGTCATACAGGTTGCTGACCGGCCAGCTTTTATAGCTGGCAACGTTGACTGAACTGGAAGTTGGCTTTCCATCAGAAACGACGTCAAACATGAGGTTTCCAACGCCATAACGATCGCCGCCGTGATTTTCAGTCATTGTAATCTTGACAAATCTCGCATTCGTTGGCGTTGTGAGCGACAAGGTCGTAAGACTTTTAGGAATGTCAGTAAACGTTTGAGTTGCAACAGGCGTTGCATTGATCGCGGGAGAATCATAGAATTCCACCGTCATCGCCTTGATATTATTACCGCCCGCGCTGTATGGAGCGATGCGAAGAGCATTAATTGTTCGAACCGTTCCCAAATCGCAAAGCATAATTGGAATCGTATCGGGGGTATTATTATAGGTGCTATTTGAGTCACTTGTTTTATTTGCCTGCGTAACCCATTGACCTGTTTGGGAATCGTCGTTCGTGCTGAAATAATAATTGCTGTATGCATCATTGCTCGTACGATAATTATATGTACCTGCCGCATTCAAGGCGTTAACGCGAACTGCGTATATCAAATCCGCCTGCGCTGAATGTGACATGAAAAACGTCAGCAAAAGGAACGCAATTCCTCCGAGCGTTAAAATGCTTGAGAACGAAAAACGATCTTGGGATTTGGACATATTTTTTACTCCGATTTGGGTAAAAGGATAAGAGTATTAATGGTTTTTTACAATATATATTATACATTAA
>JAZMZV010000138.1:0-3112 GCA_045586185.1 Thermoguttaceae bacterium
CCTTGTCGAGTTCAAACTTGGCGAATTGGTTTATGGCGGTGTTGCCGTCGTTGACGAATCTGTCGGGCAGGATATTCGTGACGTTGCCGTCGACCGTGATTGTTCCGGCTTTTGAGGCGTCGGTCTTGGTTATGTTTTGCGCGTAAGCCGCCGAAGACGTTACGAACAACGAAGCCGCCGCCAACATTGCCGGCAGTCGTTTTTTGATTTTGTTTCGCATTGTCGGACACCTTCCTTGATTTTAAAAGTTGCCGTGGCAAACGAAATCAGCTTTTCGCCTCCGCGCCGCCCCAAATCATTTTCATGATGCCGCGATAATTTTCGTTCAAGTAGTTGATAATGACCTGGAACATCAGATAAATTTCGTCGGACTTAACTTCCTCGTCGGTGAACAGCAGACAACTTTCAAGCATCAAGTCGCCCGCGCTGTTGAGGAAAAATTTGAACGGCTTGTAGCTGAAATTCTGCTCGTTTAGGAATTGGTAAAGGGCAGTCGGTTCTGCTTCGTTCAAAGCTTGCGGGCAAATCTGCACCCGTATGACAGCGAAAACCGAAGTGTCAATCACGACCAATAGCGGCAGTTGCTGCCCTTGAACGCCCACGGTTGAGCGGAAAACGACCGCCTCCTGCTTATCGCCTTCCAGCTCTTCAATGCGGAAAACGTCGGGATGATTTTCCCTTACGAAGGTTTTAAACGATTCGGCTTTAGAATTCATGAAAGTTCACCTCATAATTTGTTGTTGAATTGCGTCAGTCGTCTTTGCTTTCCCGATGGCAGACGGGCAATGAAATAACTCCGCGAGCGGCGACGACACTTGCCGCTTCGTCGTCGTCGAGTTCGCCGTCCGAAAAAAGCATATTCAGCTTGTTGTACAACCGCTCTTTAAAATTCGTCTCTTTCGAGAAATCGGCTGACTTCAGTAGTTCATCAATACACATGATTTTACCCGTCCCGTTATGCACCAAAAGCGAGGTCAAGGCAGTAGCCCAAACCCCGCTGATTAATACGTTGTCATTGATTACGAAGAAAAGCGGGGCTAAGGCAAGGAGCCTCAACCCCGCTTTCAACAAACCGCGCTTGCTCTTGCCGGCTGATTGTTTAATCGAATCCGTTTCGGGCTTATTTGTTGCCGCCGTTGCTGTCGTCGCCGCTGAAGAGCTTAACCAGCGAGTTAATCGGCTCCGCTATATTTTGCAAGAATTGACCGATAGAGCCCAGGATGTCGCCGAGCTTCCACGCCGTTTTCCTTGAAGAGTGCGATGGCTGCATTTTGGTCAGCGGCCTCGGAAACCTTAACGACAAAATCCTCTTTCTGCAACAGTTCGGCAGCCTTTTCCATGTTGGTAGCCAAAATAATCACTCCTTAAAAGTTTTGCTTGTAAATTGTCTTACATTCTCTTATACGATTCAAGTCGGGGAAAATCCGCGCTCCGCAAAAAATTTTTCAAAAAAATTTTTTCGTGTATCTTGCGGCACTTGTTCAGCAGGCGGGCATAGCGGTCGCTTACGGCTTTGGGCGTGATGTTCAGCATTTTGGCAATTTCGTCGTTGCTCATTTCCAGCCCGTAGCGCAGGCCGAGAAAGTCTTTTTCGGCGTCGGTCAAGCGGCAAAGGGTATTGAACAGCTCCCGATTCTCGACGTACTTCAAGCTGTCGGGGCGTCGAAGTAATATCGGTCGGCGCGCCCCGGCAGCTCGACGCTCTCATCCGTTGCGTCTTCGCGATTGACGTATGCTTTCTTCCGATAATCGGCAATGGTGTTCCTTGCGATAGCGAAAATCCACGTCGACACCTTCACGCCGCGCGCAGGGTCGAAGCGGTCAAGATTGGTCAGCACCTTCACGAAAACATCCTCGGTCAAGTCTTCGGACACTTCGCGGTTGAGCATCTGCCCGAAAATGTAAGTTGTACACCTTGCCGAATTCAGTCTATGGTCTGCCGTTTAACCATGCCGGAGAAAATTCCGCCTTGGGCAACGAGTTCGTCGAAGCTGCCGTTCTCAACGATTTGCCCCTTGTCTATGACGATAACGCGGTCGACGTTTCGGATTGTCGAAAGGCGGTGCGCAACGATTAACTGCGTGGCGTGCATTTTGTCCAAGCTGCGCGTGACGATGGCTTGAGTGCGATTGTCCAGCGCGGAAGTCGCCTCGTCGAAGATGACGATTGACGGTCTGCCGGCGAGGGCGCGCGCGATTAAAATCCTTTGCCGCTGCCCGCCGCTTATGTTCGTCGAGCCTTCGCTTATGATTGTCTGCATACCCATTGGCATTTTCTCAAAGCCGAGCAACAGGCGAATCAGCGTAGACTTGCCGCCGCCACTCCTTCCTACTATCGCCACGTGTTCGCCCGCCGCGATTCGGAAACTGACATCCTTGACGACTTCGGACAAATCTTCGCCGTAGGAAAAGCAAAGGTTGCGCACTTCGACGGCTCCGCGCAGATTGTCGGCGTCGGGCTTGTCTTCCGAAATTTCGGGCACCGCCTCCAAAAAAATCTTCAAGTTCTCGACGAGCGGCTTGGTAAAAATCAAACCGCTGACCGAGCTGATAAAGCCGCCGATTGTGGCATTGAACGACGCCGCCGCCGCTTGAAAGGCAAGGAACGACGCATAAGTTATGCCCTCCTTGACAATCATGCCCGTTTCGGGATTCACTTCGTTGACGTAGTTCATCGTGACGAAATAAACCAAAAGGGTATACAAAGAGAATTGAGCGACGCTGACTACGCCAAGGTGATTGTTATTCCAGCGCAGCTTGTAATTCCAACGCCACTCCTCGGCAAAGCGTTCGCCCCAAAGGCGGAAGGCATGTTCTTCCGCGCCCGCCGTTCGGAATTTCGCCAAGCCCGTGAAGACTTGTTGAAGCAAAGCCGCCGTCTTGTTGTGCGCGGCCGTGAATTTCCTTTGCAAGCTGACGGACTTGTAAACGAACAGCGAACTAACCAGCGTCATCACGAGACTGATAAACAACACGAGAATCGCCAACGTGAAGCTGTACCAGCACATGAGCGCGAACGACCAAAACGAAAACAGGAAATTGAAAACCCGGCTCACGATATCGCCCGAAACGGCATTGACCACGGACTCCATGCCCATGAAGAGGCTCGCGAT
>JAZMZV010000139.1:0-1910 GCA_045586185.1 Thermoguttaceae bacterium
TTTAGAGAAGTTTTTTCAAGTTGAAATAACATGAGGGGAAAACCTTTTTTGAAAAAAAGGTTTTTCCCCTCAAACTCCCCTTTCCAAAAAACTTTAAGTAGGGAAAAGATGTAAGCGACCAACGGGAGCGATTATAATACGTTTCGCGCGGCAGCGCGGACTGGGAGCGGCGCCTCGCCGCTAGTCCAGCGTGCCAAACGCCATTCTTTGTTCTTGCCGTTCGTATTCCAGCAGACCGTCGATAATCGGGTCCATGTTGCCGGCGATGATGCTGTCGAGCTTGTAAATCGTCAAGCCGATGCGGTGATCGGTAACGCGGTTTTCCGGGTAGTTGTAGGTGCGAATTCGCTGAGAGCGGTCGCCGGAGCCGATTTTGGATTTGCGGTCGTCCGAGCGTTTGGCTTCTTCTTCCTCGTGGAGCTTTTCGTAAATGCGGGTCTTCAAAACGCGGAGAGCCTTGGCGAGGTTTTTGTGCTGGGATTTTTCGTCCTGGCATTGGACGACGATGCCTGTCGCGTAGTGCGTCAGACGAATGGCGGACGACGTCTTGTTGACGTGCTGACCGCCGGGGCCGGACGAGCAGAATCTGTCCAGACGGTAATCTTCCGGCTTCAGTTCGACTTCGACGTCTTCCGGTTCCGGCATGACGGCGACGGTAGCGGCAGAGGTCTGAATTCGTCCTTTCGCCTCGGTTTCCGGAACGCGCTGAACCCGGTGCCCGCCGGACTCGTACTGCAGTTTTTGGTAGACGTTCTCGCCGGAAATGCCGAGGACGATTTCCTTAAACCCGCCCAATTCCGTCGCGTTCATGTCCATGATTTCGACTTTCCAGTGGTTGTTTTCCGCGTAATGCGTGTACATGTCGTACAGATCGCGGGCGAACAGAGCCGCCTCGTCTCCGCCGGTGCCAGCCCGGATTTCCAGAATGAGCTTGGTTCGGTTGGAGTCCTCGCCGCCGGCGGTCATGTCGATCAACGATTCCCAAACCTGTTCGCGCTGCGCCTTGAGTTCCGGCAACTCCGCTTCCGCCAGCTCTTTGAGTTCCGGGTCGTGCCCGTTGATCAAATCGTTGGCTTCCTGAATCTGACGGTTGAAATCCTTGAGCGTTCGGTACGCCGTCGCGACTTTGGCGATCGAACCGTGTTCGCGCGCCACTGCCGCCATGCGCGGGCCGTCTGCCAAAACCGCCGGGTCCTGGAGCATTTTTTCGAGTTCTTCAAATCGAGCCAGTTTTTCTTGCAGAAATTTTTTCATGATCTCAATATCAAGGGGGGAGTGGTAAGTGGTTAGTAGTTAGTGGTTAGTAAATTGTAAGAGTAACGCTTTGCGTCCTTACCACTTAAAACTTACCACTTTAGACGTCCAATTACCAGACGTACATTTAAAATCAGATACCGAGAGATTAAAAACCCTCAACGAGGGGTTTTCGGTCTCTCGGTATGCGAAACTCTATAAAGAGGCTATTCGGCAGCTTCGTTGTTCTGTTTCTTGCCGCGTTTGAGGCTGGCGTAGTTGCCAGAGAACTTGTTGTTGAACTTTTCGATACGTCCAGCAGTGTCAACGTACTTCAGACGTCCGGTGTAGAACGGGTGGCAAGCCGAGCAAATATCGACTTTCATTTCGGGCTGAGCGCCGCGGGTTACGAACGTGTTTCCGCAACCGCAAGTTACCTTCATTTCGACGTAACGGGGGTGAATTCCTTCTTTCATTTGAAGCTTTCCTTGGATTTTTTCGGGAGTGCGGTCAGGAGCGATTCGCCGGCGACTCTGCCGAACGAACGGACTCGTTTCGCAGTTCCCCTTAGGATAAAAATAAATTTCACGTATTATATAGTTTTTTCTGAATTTGTCAAGCGGGGCGGCGAGGCGCCGCACCCAGTGGGTGCGTTCAAAATTGGGGGGCATGAAAAA
>JAZMZV010000140.1:0-8278 GCA_045586185.1 Thermoguttaceae bacterium
GGGAGTATGAGGGGAAGAACCTTTTTTTCAAAAAAGGTTTTCCCCTCATAAATTAAACTTGAAAAAACTTCCCTAAAAGGTCGTCAGCTTGCTGGCGACCGAAAGTTTTTTCAAGTTGGGTGGCATAAGCGCCCGGCGCCGATTGCTTTTGTTGCGATCAACGTTACTCTGCCAGCTGTTTTAGCGCTTCGATGGCGTTTTCATCGCCTTGTTGAGCCGCCTTAGACCACCATTTAACAGCTTCTTTAATATTCTTTGGAACCAATTTGCCGTGATAATAACAATAACCAAGGACGACTTGAGCTCTTGCATGGCCTGATTCCGCCGCTGTGTGAGTCCATTTAAGAGCTTCTGCTTCATTTGCAGGAACGCCCTCGCCTTTAAAATAACAACTGGCAAGGTTAAATTGCGCTTCTGCGATGCCTTGCTGAGCCGCTTTGAGCCACCATTTAACCGCTTCTTCTTTATCTTGAGGAACGCCTTTGCCGTTAGAGTAAATGATGCCAAGATTGTATTGAGCCAATGGATAGCCTTTTTGAGCGGATTTGAGCCACCATTCAATTGCGGCTTTTTTATCTTCCGGGACGCCGTCGCCGTTAAAATAACTGTTCCCAAGATTATATTCCGCCATTTCACATCCCTGCTGAGCCGCTTTGAACCACCATTTAACCGCTTCTTCTTTGTCTTGCGGAACGCCTTCGCCGTGGACATAGCTGTTTCCAAGGTTGTATTGCGCCATTACATAACCTTTTTGAGCGGATTTAAGCCACAGTTTAACCGCTTCTTTTTTATCTTCCGGAACGCCGCCTACGCCGTCAAAATAACAAGAGCCAAGATAAAACAGAGATTCTGCATGATCTGATTCTGCCGCTTTACGCCACAATTCCGCTGCCTTGACTTTATCTTCCGGAACGCCATCCCCATCGAAATATTTGACTGCCAATTTCCCGATAGCGTCAACGTCGCCCTTGTCAGCTTTTGCTTTCAGGTTTTTGATTTCATGGTTATCGAGCTGAAATACATAAATTTCTCCGCTGCGAGGCTTCTTCGTCAGGCTCGAATCGGGATCGGCAACCGTTTGAAAAGAGCCGTTTTTGAAGACTTTCAGTTTTGCCGTCCAGTCGGGAGCGTCTTTATCGGTAAACGGAGCTCCGCAGACGCTGACAAGGCGATCGTCTTTAATATCAAAAAAGGGCGAGTTCACGTCGGCGTTATGTTTGCGTATGTTTTCGTTGATTGCTTCCAGCGCTTTCTTTAACGTTACTGGCTTCTTTTTGCTATACCGGATTTTCCATTCTTTAACTGCGTTGTCAGACAAAACCGCAACGGTGAAGCATTTTGCCGTATACAGGGATTCTCTGAAAATAACGGGGCCGCTGCTTGGAGTTCTAATGGATAATTGACCTAGAGTGAAACGGATCAAAGGTTTGTTATTTAACAGCGCCGTTTTATGGCGTTGCTCTAATGGCATTTCAAAATAAACCTCCGTCGGTTCTCCCGATGCAGGAATAAAAATGGTAACGTTTTCAATTCCAACAGGAGATGCGATTCCGGTTATGGTTTGACCAAAATAAACGGGAATGAAGTTTGTACGCTGATTGTTGTCAAATTTTAATTGAGATTTTGCATGATTGACAAATGTAACGGAAAAAACCAGCCGCGGGTTGGATGCCGTTTGACGATCGTTTGATTCAAACGCTTCGGCGAGCGCTTGACGGACGACATCTTTTTCCGATTCTGACCATTGGTTTTCATCTGTCTGTTGATCGGTTTGATTGTAATTAAATTTGTCGTCTTCAAAAACGAAAGCGCTGACGTCCGAGCCATGCAGTCCGAAAAGAGACAAGGGATTGTTTTTCGCTTTAGCCTCATAGATCAGCCGGGACTCCACAGTTCTTTCCCTTCCTTGAGAGACGGTCCAAACGATTCGAATGGAGTTAACGGACCACGTCAGCGGCGGTTCAATGAGAAAGTCGTCCAAAGCGTACACGCAAATCGACGGCGCGATGATTGACAACAGAAAAACAACGATGGTTTGAATTGATTTGACTTTCATGATTACAAAGGTTATTTGACGGCTGACTGCTTTTAGTTCCTGATAAACGATTTAAAACAACGCTGTTATTATACAATAAATAAAGAAATATTGCAAGGGAGCGGATATATGATTTATTGTTTTTTCTCCGTGGGTTTCCCCCACGACTATTAATATTGAACTGCTAACGCGGTTGTAGTGGAACGCATAATTTCGCTCCCGCTGGTCTACGGTGAGGCTCCCGTTAAAACCTCACGCGGAGGCGCGGAGACGCGGAGGATGTTCGCGAAGTTTTAAAGTTTTAAAGATTTCTTTGTGTTCTTTGTGGTAAAAAATTTCTTTGGCGGCTGAGACAGCCGCGATCCAGCGGGGCGGTGGGGAAAGTCTGCGAAAGAGGATTTTCTTGTTCCAGCAAGGCGCCCGAGGGCGGGCGCCATCCGAGCGCTTGTCCGGCTTACGCAATACGTTATTTCACACTTCAAACAAAGCGTAACTACGTTCGCTTCGCGAACTCCGTTACCGCCTTTCATTAACTCGCCGCCTTTTTTCTTTAAAAATCCGAATCCCCCCTGCCCTGTTCTTGACTTTTCATTTTGACCCGGGTACAATAAGAAGAAAAACAAGCGTATCTTTTGTATACCATAGCCAAGGAGTTAACGAAAATGAAAAAACGCAAATCCCTATCCCGCCGTCTGTTTTTGGGTCAGTGCGCCGCCGCGCCGTTTGTTGTTTCTCAGTTGGGGTCAAGCCAGACTTGTCACGCTGAGGACGCCGTTCCCGAGCCGACGCCGTCGGACAGTCCGGAAACCGGCAAGCCGTACGCAGGCTGGAAAGAAGGCGAACTCGACTTGCATTTTATCTATACGGGTACGTCGGAATCGACGTTCCATATTTATCCGGACGGGACGTCCATGCTGCTCGACACCGGCGACTGGGCGAGTCCAGGCACCACGACTGTTCTGCCGGACAACAGCCGCCGCGCAGGCGAATGGGTGGCGCGGTACGTCAAGCGGGTTAACCCGGCGGGCGACCACGTCGACTATATGATGTGCTCGCATTTCCACGACGACCATTGCGGCGGAAACGACAAGTACCATGCCGGCATGACGTCCGGCCGCGGGGAAGACTACCATCTTTCCGGCTTGGCTCAGGTGGCGGAATTCATTCATTTTGACGAGGTCTTCGACCGCTCGTATCCGGACTACGACGCTCCTGTTACAGCATGGCGTCAATACGAAACTCCAAACTGGGTGAAGTTCGTCCAGTATCAGGAAAAGGCTAACGGGCTGAAGCGAACGCCGTTTGTCGTCGGGCGGGCGAATCAGATCGCCTTGAAAAAAGACCCGGAAAAGTACAAAGGACAATTCCAGATTTTCAACGTCTGCGGGAACGGAGCCGTCTGTCTGGAACCGCCCAAGCCGGAAGACGAGTTCAATCCGGACGTTCAGGTTCCGACCGAAAATCTGTTTGTGAAGTATCCGCATAACAACAAGAAGGGCGCGAACGAGAACCTGTTCAGCATCGCGATTCGGGTGTCGTACGGGAAATTCCGATTCTTCTCCGGCGGCGACATCAGCGGGACGGTTCTCGACAACGACGGCGCAGACGTCGGTCTGGAAGGGATCGTTGGGCGCACGACGGGCAAAGTCAGCGTCTGCAAGGCGAATCACCACGGGTACATCGACGCCATGCGTCCGGAGTTCGTCAAAGAAGTTCAGGCAAAAGTTTACATTAACAACGTCTGGGATCGCGCTCACGTCAACAAGAAAACCGTCCCGATTATGCTTTCGCGAGATCTGTACAACGGCGACCGGCTCATCTGCCCGACGATTTACCAGTCCCGCGACGAGGCTGAGATTAACGCTCAGCCGTGGGCGAAAGAAATCGTCAAGATCGGCGGACACGTGGTCGTCAAAGTCTTTGACGGCGGCGCGAAGTTCAAGGTTTATTACCTCACCGCCAACGACGAGTCCATGACGGTCAAGGCGGTTTACGGTCCGTGGGACTGCTGAGAGAGAAGTGCTAAGTGGTTAGTGGTAAGTGGTAAGTGAGAGAGACGCTTGCGTCCTTACCACTTACCACTCAAAACTTACCACTGTTTTTTAGTTGTTTTCCAGCGCTTTTGTAATCAGGTCAGCGGCTTTGACGCCGGACTTGATCATGCCGCCGAAAATCGGGCCCATGCGGTATCCGCCCATGACGTTGTTGGCGCTCATGCCGGAAGCGAACAGACCAGGGAAATACTCTCGGGTGTTTTCGACTGTAGAAACTTCTCCAGATTCCGCCCACATGGGCTTTTCTCCCAAAATGCCGCCAGTCGGGGTGTCGAGTTTAACCTGGGCTTTGCGAATCGCCAAATTGACGACTTCGCATGGGTGTCCTGTACCGTCGAGGACGCATTTGGCGATAACCATCAACGGATCGACAAACAACCCCAGCTTGTTAACCGGTCCCCAGTTGAGAACCAGCCCGCTGACGCGCCCGTCTTTGAACACGACGTCTTCCACCGCCATGGAATTAAAAATGACGGCTCCCGCCTTGATAGCGGAAAAGGTCAGCCCACTTGCCAATTCGACGGAATCGACGGTATGATACCCCGGCGCATTTTCCACCGGTTTGTGACCAATGCCGATTTCGTCCAGAATGTTCAGCACGTCGTCCTGAACGACAACGTTGTTGAACAGCATTCCACCGCCCCAAACGCCGCCGCCTGGCGCCAAGTTGCGTTCGAAAACAGCAACTTTCTTTCCACGCTGGGCGAGAATTCGAGCCGCCGTCAACGCAGACGGACCGCCGCCAACCAACGCAGCGTCGACTTCCAGATGGGACAACAGCTTGGCGCTGTAGGACTCAATGATTGCTCGAGAAATGATGTTCTCTGAAAGAGTCATAATAAAACTTCCTTTCATTAAAAATGAAGGAAATTGCGGAGCAAAGATGATTCCAGAACGTTCAACAGAACGTCCTGGAACAGTCTAAAATCAAATTAAATTGATGGTTAAATAAACTAAAAGCTCTCGTAATTTCCTACGCCGGCATTACCCGGATCAGGTTCAAAGGGTGCATCTCAGCCTCCCACCGCGGGAAGCGCCCCAATACAAATTCGCTTAAATATTCAAATAACGGTTAAAGGAACGCCAAATTATTCTTGCTGGTTAAGCGGCTGGCGGTCCATGGACAGGTTCATGAAATCCCAAACGGACAAATCGGTAATTTTTGCAGGTTTGGTAGTTGTAATGCCCGAGTATTTTTCGATGTTATCGGAAATTCGGTGAACGCTTCCGTCGCAGAATGCAACATTAATTGCCCCCGGATGGGCAGAACGCGGAGCCATCTGAATAACGTCGCTGCCGGACGTACACGGCATTTTCATTTCTCCAAGTTTAGTTGAGCTGACCTTGCCGGTAACTTTTGAACAGGCTGCAAATTTATCGCCGTCATAATTTGAACCGTTTTTATAAACCGCGTTTGGTCCGTTGGCTTCGCTGCCCCAGCCGTGGCGGGAGACAACGGACGCCGGACCGATAGCCCACGTGCCGCGGACGTCGTCTTCAGTAACGCCGGCGCGAAGTTCCAGAACCAGAATTGTGTTGCTGGCGCCGTCGACAATTTCAGCGTTGGTGCAGGAACGCATTGGTCCCATAACGCCTTTGTAGAAACGATCCTGCCAATACGTTTTATCGTACATTTCCGTCAACTTGCCCAATCCGACGTTGGCGCCGTAACAGGTTCGTCCCCAGCCGACAGGCGTACCAGAAGTAGTTGTAGGATAGTACTTTTCTCCGGCGTTTGGATCTGACGGACATTGGAACGCTTTGACGCTAACGTCATGCCCGGTGTTTTCATTTTTATTAAATTCAGCGTCTTCCAAATTTCTGCTCTGATTTGTGGATGTTGACCCCGTTCGACCTCTTCCGGAACCGGAAGACGTTGAAACGCCATCGTACATTTTTTCACGAATCCAGTTATACAGAGGTTCCTGTTCGATAAACGGCATGATGCTGATAATCCAGTTTTCTCGCAGACCGCTGGTTGTAGACGCCGCTTTGGCTGCCTGAGTAATAGCGGATTCGTTTGCGCCAATATAGTTAATCGCGCAGGGATAACACTTGTTTTGACCTTCATAGCTGTTGCAAGCCAGAGCCATCTGCTTGATGTTGTTTTGACAAGTATAATTTCGACCTGCTTCTCGAGCTGACTGAACCGCTGGAAGCAGAAGTCCAACCAATACGGCGATAATGGCAATAACAACCAACAACTCGACCAGAGTAAAACCCTGTCTGCCAGCCATAGCAATTGTGTTTCGTTTCATGGTATGATCTCCTGAGAAAATAACGTATTGCCCAAAAAGAACAAAATATCTTCGTCTAATATTATTATAAATCATTCTTAACGAAAAAACAAGGGGGGATTGTAAACATGCGTCCATTTTTTAAAGAAATTTTGGGATTCTTTTATAGTTAGGCAGTAGGCAGTAGGCAGTAGGGAGTAGGGAATAGGGAGTAGGGAATAGGAATCTTCCTTGCGTCAACTTCTCACTCCTAATTACTACAAATCAAAGAGAGCGACCAACGGGAGCGATGGTAATCTCTCCCGCGCGGGCGCTAACCGCATGGGCGATAAGACAAATGTTTTGAATATGTTTTTTCGGCACGGCGCTCTTCCAATCGGAAACCGACCCGATCGGTTACTGATTGGAAGAGTTAAATCCATTATTATCTGTCAATATTCTTGACATTTAAATCGTCTTGATTTTTAATATGGAGAATAATTCAATCGTTTTCGGGCGGCGTTGAATCATTCTTAACTTCTTTGAGTTTTTCCAAAACGAGCTTTTCCTGTTCTTCTGAAAGCGGCGCTATTCCTAAAACGCAGCCCAATTTTCCAGGATATGTTTGAATAACGAGAAATTCATTGTCCCGCAGAACGACAAGTTCATGTGGTTCGTCTCCGGTTTCCTTTGAACGTTTTTCGATAAAAGGCGTATTGCTTTCAACCGGTAATCCATCATAAAGTATGAAGAAATCGCCCTCATGAATTCCATATTTCTCACCGTTTGAGTCAGGCAAAACTTCATCAACAGTAACATAAAGGGACATTTCTTCCCCGTGAATGTCATAGAACGTACTCTTTATAACATTTCCTCGTTCGTCATACTCTCTTATAACTTTAGCGTAACCAAAAATCCCCAGACACGGCTTGCCGTCTATGCCCAAATAAGCAACTTCGGTTTCATTTCCTCGTTCGTCATATTTGGTTATGAGTTTTGCATTGTTTTGTATACTCAGACACGGTTTGCCATCGGCGCCAAAATATGCTACTTCAATTTGATTCCCGCGGTTATCAAATTTATTTGTGGTTTTAGCAAACCCCAATGTACACATGCAAGGTTTGCCGTCGATGCCGAGAACGCTCATCTCGATTCGATTTCCAAGGTCGTCGTATTTCTGTTTTATACATGCACAATCAAATTTACACAAGCATGGTTTATCATTAGTGTCGAAGACTGCTCTTTCGACTTCGTTGCCTCGGTCGTCATATTTCCATATACTTTTTGCAATATTTTCTTCGTTTAAACATAGCGCGCCATCAACGCCGAAATAATCTTCCTCGATTAAATTCCCTCTTTTGTCAAATTTCCTTATGACTTTAGCAAAATCATTACCAATTAGGCACGGTGTATTATCAATGCCGAAACAAGCTATTTCGATCCGATTTCCTCGTTCATCAAACTTATTCGTAATTTTAGCATAGCCATCATTGCACAGACAGGGTTGATTGTCAATGCCGTAAAAAAGGCTTTCGATGTTATTTCCATGAATATCATATTTTGCTGTTACTTTAGCATAGCCAAGATTACACAAACAGGGTTTGTTATCAATACCGAAATACGCTGCTTCAATTTTATTCCCTCGTTCGTCATATTTCGTTGCAAATTTTGCATAGCCATCATTACACAAACAGGGTTTGTCATCAATACCGAAATGCGCTGTTTCAATTGTATTCCCTCGTTCGTCATATTTCCTTGTAAATTTTGCGAAGCCATCATTAGACAAACATGGCTTGTCATCAATACCGAAATACGCTGTTTCAATTGTATTCCCTCGTTCGTCATATTTCCTTGAGAATCTTGCAATACCATCGTTGCTCAGGCACGGCTTGTCGTCAATGCCGAAATAAGCTGTTTCGGTTACATTTCCCCGTTCGTCATATTTCCACGAAATTTTGGCGTAACCATCCTTG
>JAZMZV010000141.1:0-17423 GCA_045586185.1 Thermoguttaceae bacterium
GAAGAAAAAAGTGGTAAGTTATAAGTGGTAAGTGGTAAGGACGCAAAGCGTTCATCATACTTACCACTAACTACTAACCACTTACCACTTAAAATTCACTCCTGATTCCCCATGGCATACCTGGTAATTCGAGATGGCGAAAGCTGGAGCACGATATTCCAGCTCATTCCCGGCAAGACGACGACAATCGGGCGAGCGTCGACCAATCAGATTGTACTCAGCGACGACCGATGCAGTCGAACGCATGCGGAAGTCTATTACAATTCCGGCGACTGGTATGTCCGAGATCTCAACAGCCGCAACGGCACGTATCTCAACGCCGACCCTGTAACAACGGACATGCGTCTGGAGCCGGGGCAGATTCTCCGTATCGGCAAGACGCTGCTCTATTTTGTCGAAAACGTTCAGCAGGCGTACGCCAAATCGTCAGCGCCGCTGCCGCTGACAGACCCGCAAATGACAATCGGCGTCAACGGGGCGGGCGCCCAGCAGAGGGAGTCGGAACTCATTACGCACCGGCGCAACAAAACCCAGCTTTTGGATCAGGGGATTCAGCCAGCCGACGTCCGCGGAAAGACGTCCATGACAACCGACTTGTGCAAGCTGGCTTTGGATTTAAGCCGGGTTGACGACTTCAAAGAGGCGGCGGACAAGGCTCTCGAAGCCCTCATGGAACACATTCCCGTCGATATCGGCGCGGTTATGCTTCTTCCCCCGGAGATTCTGCCGGAACGGTTTACCAACGCCTCTCAGCTTCAGCTTTTAACGTTCCAAAGCCGGCGCGGCGTGAAGTACCGCGGCGTTTCCGACTTCCTGGCAACGACGGTCGTTCGGGAAGGTCAGGGAATCATGGCGCAGGACATCGGCGAAGACAGCTCGCTGGCTCAAAAGGACAGCCGGGGCGAATTGGACGCCAAGAGCATGATCTGCGCTCCGCTTCGGTTTGAACATTCCATTTTGGGGCTGATTCATCTCTTTTCCACCGACGCTATGGAAAAGCCGGTTCCCGCCGACCTGGACTACGCTCTGGCAGTCGCCGACGCCCTGGCTGTCGTGTTCGACAACCTCAACCACCGGAATCAGCTGGCGCGAAACCTCAAAAAGGTGGAAAGTGAAAACATGCAGCTGCGCCGTCAACTGGGCGTGCAGTCGGAACTGGTCGGGAACTCCCAAATCATGATGGATATTACCGAGCAGATTGCTCTGGCGGCGGGCAGTAAAGCGACGGTTCTCATTCGCGGCGAAAGCGGGACGGGAAAAGAACTCGTCGCCCGCGCCATTCATTATTCCAGCGTCCGGGCGAACAACGCCTTTTTGTGTCTCAACTGCGCTGCGCTGTCGGAAGATCTGCTGGCAAGCGAGCTGTTTGGTCACGAAAAAGGCGCGTTTACCGGCGCAACGGAACGCAAAATCGGGAAGTTTGAAGCCGCCGACGGCGGAACGCTCATGCTGGACGAAATCGGCGAAATGAGCCCCAACATTCAGGCGAAGTTCCTCCGCGTTCTGGAAGGGCATCCCTTTGAACGCGTCGGAGGAAACAAGCCGATTACCGTTGACGTCCGCGTTATCGCCGCCACCAACCGCGACCTCGAAAAGGAAGTTACGGAAAAGAACTTCCGCCGCGACCTGTTCTTCCGGCTTCGCGTTCTGGAAATCGTCGTTCCGCCGCTGAGAAAGCGTCCGGAAGACATCATCACGCTGTCGGAATATTTCCTCAAACGGTTCAAAGACGAAACCGGCAGAAAGATCGAAGGGTTCACGCCGTCGGCGATGCGCTGTCTGCAGGAATACCGCTGGCCCGGCAACGTCAGAGAGCTGAAAAACGTGATTGAACGCGCCGTCGTGTTGTGCCGCAGCGCCAGAATCAGCGAGTCGGACTTGCTCCTTTCCAACCTCGCCACAGCCGGCGACTCGTTTACCGCCGGGCCGCAGCAGGAAGGCTCTACCTTCACGCCTTGCTCTCTCACCGACATGGAAGCGCGCCATATCGAAGCGATGATGAAATACTGCGAATGGAACAAGAGCCGCGCCGCCTCTTTGCTGGGAATCGAGCGCTCCACGCTGGATAGAAAACTCTTGAGATACAAAATCCGTAAACCCGCCGGCGTCTGGGACGACGAGAAAGATTAATTAGGAATTCGGAATGCGGAATTCGGAATTACGCAAGCGTCGGCAATGGGAATTGCTGGGATGCTCTGGGAACTGCTGGGAATTCTCCCAGAAGTCTCCCAGCTCTCTCTCAGAAGTCTCCCAGATAGATTCTCCCATACCTACGCTTTACCAATCCCGAATTCTTTTCCTAATTTCTCATAAAAAATCTCAAAAAATTTTTAAATTGCTTGACATTCTCTGAAAATGTGATTATAATATGATATAATGTATAAGAAGTATAGGCAAATTGTATCTTTACATTCCGCCTGCCGTTTTCCTTGAATATCATATTTTTCCCAACTATACAGATTTTACTGGAGAATACGATGGCTGTCGTTAAATCCTGTTTCCGTCAGATTTCGTTACACAATTCGTTTGTTGCGGTTATTGCTTCGCTGGTTGTCGGCTTGTTTGTCAGTCCTGCTAACGCAGATCGCGTTGTTTATACGCTCGGCGACGACATTCCCGCAACCATTATCGGCGACCCGGTCAGTGGAGATTTGGAACTCAACGCTGTAAACGGCGAAATCATATATACAGGAACGGTCAGCGACGTTTCCAGCACGGTTCCCACAAACCTGTATGCAACGGGAACCTGGGGAACGGACAGCGGAGCGCGAGTTAACCTTCGAGGCGCGTTTCCGTATACCGGCGTTTCCACGGTGGATTGTTACGTATTGGTATTTAAGGGCAACGGTTCAAATACATCGATTACCTCTGCCGGGTTTGCGGGAAACGGGAAAATTGCGATTGAAGGCGTCAACGGCACAAACAATCGAAATATGACCCTGAGCTTCACAGCTGACCCTTCAACGCCTCAGCCCCATACAGGAATCTTTCAAATTAACGGCGCTACCAGACTTAACCTGCCAACTGACGCCAATCTCGGCAATTCTACTCTAAGAATGATAGGAGGCAGTTCAAACTACTATACAGAAATGGGATTCAACGGCGTTGCAAAAACCGTATCGTTTAACGACGTCATAACTACAAATGGGTATGCTCGCGTTATGAACTTAAACGACTCGATAGCCGCGGACGACTTAAACACGCTTTCGCTGAAATCCGGAACGTTTACCGGTGAAATGGGACGTTATGCCATGTCTTCGGATCTTTCGTCTACGCGTTTTGTAAACTATTTCAATTTGATAAAAGCCAGCGACGGAACGGACAACGGCGGAACGCTCACTCTGTCCGGTCCCGTTTATTACAAGGGCAAGACAACCATTGACGGAGGAACGCTGGTAGTTTCCAACAGCGATTTCGTATCCTCCAGCGATCTGACGGGTTCCGGGACGTTGAAGCTGTCAGGCAACAACAGGTATTTCAACATTGCCAGCGATACGCCCTCTGATTTTACCGGTACAATTCAGATTGCCGATTCCAGCATATCTGCCAACACCCGCATTAAACTCGCTGCTGCAACGTATTCATGGAGCAACAACGCTTTGCAAACAACCTATTCCGCAACAGACGTCAGTCTGCCGAAAGCCAAGCTGGTCCTAAATGGAAACACATCCGGCAAGTATTCGGAATTGGCGTTTGAGTATAAGAATTCCAGCTTCACAATCGGGACGTTAAACGGCAACATGTACGGCAGAATTCTTAACCTTGATTCGTCCATAACCACAGCAACATATAATAATTTAACCGTCAGCAACGGAAACTACGCTGGAGAAATCGGTCGAAGCAACGACACGTCATACCCTTATGTAAACCATATCAATTTCATTAAAGCAAATGACGGTTCAGCAGACGGTGGAACGCTCACATTCTCCAATAAATACATCCTGTACGACGGTACAACCACAATCGAAGGCGGAACGCTGGAAATCACCAACGCGATTACCGAAGATACCAATTATCAGTATTATGCGCGTTCAACAGCTTTGAAAGGTTCTGGAAACCTGAGTTTCACCGGAAAAAACTGGACTGTGTTCAGCATCAATACCGCTGATACTGCAACTCCGCAAGAGTTTTCTGGAACCGTCAACGTTGCCGATTCCTCCAAAATCATGATTAAAAACGAAGCCAACGCCGTCAAAGACCTTAACTTGGGCAATGCTGCGCTGAATCTTGGCAAGAATGCAACTGTCGGCTTGCACGTAAATAGCGGAAACGTTTCAACGCTGACGGTAAATGAACTCAATACCGAAACCGGCTCTACTATTCGTCTTTGCACGACGTCTCCCGGCGAAGGGAAATTCGGAACGCTTACCGTTGGTTCTGGAACGGTCAACGGAAATCTAGGCGTGGTTACAGACAACTATAATAACTGGGTCAATCTGGTTAAAGTCTCAGACGGCTCGGAAGACGGCGGAACGCTCACTATTAAAGGACAGGATTATTATACAGGTGCAACGACAATCGACGCCGGAACGCTTTGCTTTGAAAACAACGGTACTGGATACAAGTACTTCACCGCATCAACGGCTCTTAAAGGTTCTGGAACGTTAGACCTTCAAGGCAATGACTGGATTGGGTTCAGCATCAACGCTGACGCCGCTGAACCTCAAGAGTTCACCGGTACAGTCAACGTTAAAAACAAGATCATGATTCGAGCTGCCGACAATACGAAAAATCTCAACTTGGGCAATGGTACGCTGCACCTCGAAGAAAACGCTCTTGTTGGTTTGCATGTACAAGGCAGCGAAATTTCCGCTTTGACAGTTAAAGAACTCAATACAGAACCCGGTTCAACGGTTCGTCTTTGTTCTGCTAACCCGGGAGCGAATAAATTTGGAACGCTGACCGTTGGTTCCGGAACTGTCAACGGGAATTTGGGCGAAGACCATTCCACTAACAAATATTACAATCAGGTCAATCTGGTTAAAGTCTCTGACGGCTCAGACGACGGAGGAACGCTGACGATTTCTGGCACGAACTTCTATACCGGGTCAATCGACATTCAAGAGGGAACGCTCAAACTGACAGACGCCGCCACGTTAAGCCAAGGCGCAACAACCATCGGCGAAGCTGGCGTTTTGGAATTCGCTATTGCTAACGGCGAAATGCAGGTCAGCATTACAACCGCCAACCCGATTTCCGGCGCTGGTCAGATTGTCAAGTCCGGTTCTGGAACGTTGAGACTCGACAACCTCGAAGCTCCCAGTACCATTTCAGCCGATTTGTTTACCGTCAACGCAGGCGAACTGGATTTCAGAGGAGACTTTAATGGCGACATCGAAATCATCAATGGCGCGGTCTTCTCGCCCGGCAATTCCGTTGGAACGCTGAACGTAACAGGCGACGTTTCGATTATCGACGGAACGGCTCTGTTTGAATTTGGAGATTATACCGGCGCGGACGAAAATCACGACGTTTTGACAATTCTCGGAGCAGACAACCTCTTTACGGCTGGCGACGGCATGATTTCTCTGGCGTTTGACGGCGATCCTAACGCCTGGGCAACGGACGGCGGCGAATACAAGCTGGTATCCAACGAAGGATTTACCGTTGGAGATAAATCGTCTTGGCTGTCCAACTACACAGACCTGTTTACTCTGGACGGCAGAAGCGACGGTTTGTATCTGATCGCCGGCGCTTCTCCGACGCCCGAACCCGGCTCTGGCGTTCCTGAACCGTCCACTTGGGCGTTGCTGTTACTCGGCGCAGCGGGCTTGATGTACTGGCGGAAAAAGAATGCGTAATTCGTAATGCGTAAGCGTTATACAAAATCAGACTGCGGGAGGAAACTCCCGCTTTTTTGTTTTCCCCGATCTTTTTTGTTCCGCTCATAATCTTCGCTAATCGCGAAGCGCCAATTCCGCATTCCGAATTCCGCATTCCGAATTAAAATTTTTCTCCCCCCCCGGTTGTACTGAATGCACAAATAGGATATAATATATAGTTAGAGGAATAACTATAGTTTTCTTTTTTCATTGCGGAGTTCGTCTACACGACGAGTTCACAGGAGATAAAAAACATGAAAATCAAGCAAGTTTCCGTTTTTTTGGAAAATAAGCCGGGACGCCTGTACGAAGTGTGCAAGCATTTGGCGGACGCTGACATCAACCTCGTTACCCTTTCGCTGGCGGATACCGAACAGTTCGGCATTCTCCGTCTGATTGTCGAGGATTGGGAAAAGGCGAAGCAGCTCATGGAAGCCGACGGCCGCGTCGTCAAAATCGTCGACGTCGTTGCAACGGAAATCAAAGACGAGCCCGGCGGACTGGCTCGCGTTCTGAAGGTCTTTGATGAAGCCAACGTCAACGTTGAATACATGTACGCGTTCACCCGCAAAATGGAAGATTCCGCTATTCTGATTCTTCGATTCGACAACCCCGATTTCGCTATCGATGCCCTCCAGAAAGCCGGCATTCGCGTCATTTCGTCAGAAGAACTGTTTAAGAACCTTAGATAAGAGTTAAAAGCTAGTGCGTAGCGCCTAGTGCATAGGGAGCAAAGCGATTCATTAAATCCTATGCACTATGCACTAAGTACTATGCACTAATCCCTACCCACCATGAAAGACCTATCTTTTCCTCCGCGAATTTGGAATCCGGCGGAGTGTATGGATCGCGAAGACCTCGAGGCTTTGCAATTGTATCGACTTAAAGAGGCGGTTGCCCGCATGTCAATCGTCCCGATGTATCAAAAAAAGTTCAAGGAAGCTGGCGTTTCCGTTGAAGATATTAAAACGCTGGACGACATCCGCCGTCTTCCGTTTACAACCAAACAGGATTTGCGCGAAGGCTATCCGCTGGACTATATCGCCGTTCATCGTTCGGAAATCGCCCGAATTCACGGCTCGTCCGGCACGACCGGCAAACCGACCTTTATGGCGTACACGCAGGAAGACCTCCGTACGTGGGCGGACTTGTGTTCCCGATTCCTCGTCGCTGGCGGGCTTCAGCCGCACCATCTGGTTCAGATCTCGTTCGGGTACGGCATGTTTACCGGCGGATTTGGTCTGCATTACGGCGTTGAGAACGTCGGCGCAGCCGTCATTCCGCTGGCGGCTGGCAACACGCCCCGACAGGTTATGTCGCTGATGGATCTCAAGCCGGAAACGCTTATCTGTACGCCGTCGTACGCAACCGTTATTGCGGAAGAAGTGCAGCGGCAGGGCATCACGCCAGACGAACTGCCGCTGAAATACGCTCACGTCGGCTCGGAACCGTGGACGGAAGACATGCGCCATCGCATTCAGGACGCCATGGGAATTATGGTCTTCGACAACTGGGGGCTTTCCGAGGCGTTCGGCCCCGGCGTTTCCGGAGAATGCGTCTACCAGCACGGCATGCACATTCAGGAAGACCGCTTCATTCTCGAATGTCTTAATCCGGACACGCTGGAACCGGTCAAGCCCGGCGAGCTGGGAGAACTGGTTATTACCAGCCTGTCCCGCAAGGCGATGTCGATTATCCGATACCGAACCCGCGACCTGGCGTACATTCTCGACGAAGGTCCCTGCAAGTGCGGCAGAACGACAAAGAGAATGTCCCGAATCAAGGGTCGTTCAGACGACATGTTTATCATCCGCGGCGTCAACGTCTTCCCGACCCAAATCGAGGAAGCGCTCTTGCGCGTCAAAGGCACGGCTCCGCATTACGTTATTGAAATCGACCGTCCCGGCGCCATGGACGAAATGACCGTCAACGTCGAGATTCTGCCGGAATACTTCTCCGACAAGATGTCCGACATGAAAGACATTTCCCAGAAGATCGGCGACGCAATCAAGTCCGTAACCGGCGTCCGAGCGAAACTCAACCTCGTTCAGTACGCTACGCTGGAACGATTCCTCGGCAAAGCCAAACGCGTTATCGACAAACGCAAGCTGGGATAACGATTAATGCGTAATTCGTAATTCGGAATGCGGAATTACGCAAGCGCTCCCCGATGGTTTTGAGCAGGTCAACTCGCACACGGATTTTACGGATTAAACGGATTCGCGCCGATTGATTAATGAAAGGCGGTAATGAAGTGAGCGTAGCGAACGGAATTACGCATAGGCGGGCGTCTGCCCGCCTACCAATAAAATGACCCGCAAAAATTCTGCGACGCAGCCGAAAATGCTACCGGGTCGCGGACGAAGTCCGCCCCCGCTAAATAATCGTTTTACTCTTTTGCTCCGTGTTCTTTAAGCCACAGAATCAGCTCCTGATTCTTTCTTTGAACAGCATAATTTAGAATCGTATCTCCATCTTTATCTTCAGCGTTGATATCCAGTCCCTTGTCAACAAGCCATTGAACCAGCTCCAAATTTTCGCTTTGAGCAGCGTAATGCAAAACGGTATTTCCGTATTTGTTTTTTGCATTAATATCCGCGCCATGTTCAACAAGCCATTGAACCATTTCAAAATTCCCACTTGAGGCGGCAGAATGCAAAACTGTCAAATCTGATTCTGAAACAGCGTTGACGTCAGCGCCATGTTCAACAAGCAATTGAACCATCTCCAGATTCCCCCATTCGGCTGCAAAATACAAAATTGTCCATCCATCTCTGTCTTTTGTATTGACGTCAGCTCCATGTTCTATAAGCCATTCAGCCTGTTTCCAATACTTACGATGGACAGCTTCTTTCAAGACAGTATTTTCGCTACTGTCTTTTGCATTGATATCTGCGCCATGTTCAATAAGCCATTCAACCAGTTCCCAATTATGCTTATTGGCGGCAATATGCAAGACGGTCTGTTCAAAATTTTTTTCTTTTACGCTGACGTCCGCGCCATGTTCAACAAGCCATTTAACCAGTTCCGTATTTCCTTTTTCAGCGACAATATGTAAAACTGTTTCTCTTAAATTATCTTTTGCGTTGACGTCTGCACCCTGTTTAACGAGCCATTCAACCTTGTCCCATTGCAAATGATTGGCGGCAATATGCAAAGCAGTACGTCCAGAAAGGCTGTTTTTAGCATTGATATCTGCACCTTGCTTTAGAAGCATTTCAACTATGTCCCAATGGTTAGCGCTGGCGGCGCTGAGAAGAGCGTCATCTTTGTTAAAACTAATACAACATCCCAGGGAAAACGCAAATGCAAGCGAAGTAATTAAAACCAATAAGCTTGTCAGACTGCGGTTATTAGATGAATTCATAGAAATTTAACTCCTGTAATTGGGACGTTTCGGCGGGCGAAGACGCCCGCGAACCAGCGGTGGCTGACGGGACTTGTACGAAAATTCCCTATCGTTTCAGTAACATTTTCTCTCGTCCTCCGTTGGAGGACAAGAGAAAATGTGTATTTGACGAAATTCAATTATATTTATTTTTTTCCGTGGGTTGAAACCCACGGCTAGAAATATTGAACCGCTACGCGGTTCTAATACGTTTCGCGCGGCAGCGTGGATTGGGAACGGCATCTCGCCGTGAGGGGAAAACCTTTTTTGAAAAAAAGGTTCTTCCCCTTAAACTCCCCTTTCCAAAAAACTTTAGTAAGGGGAGAAAATTCGGTAGGGAATGTCCGTAAAACAATTGGTGAAAATCCGTCTAATCCGTAAAATCCGTGTGCGGACTGACCCGCTAATAACCTTAGCGCCGCCGCTTTGCGTAATTGCTAATTGCTCATTGCAAATTGCTAATTATCCTAACTCACTTCATCTCTTCCAGATTCTTAATGGTTTCCGGGACGTCAATCAGCGGCTGGTTTGCTTCGTCTTCGATGAGGTAGTATTCTACTCCGGCTTCCTGAGCGGCAACGAGGATTTCCTTAATCGGCAGAGAACCCTTTCCGACGGGAACGGATCCGTGGTATTTGCCGTCCGGTGAAGGCGTGAAGTCCTTGACGTGCATGAGCTTGATCCGGTTCGGATACTTCTTGATAATCTCAACCGGGTCGGCTTTCCACGGGTAGACGACCCACGTAATATCCAGTTCGACAACGACGTTTTCGGGGTCGGTCAGTTCCATGAGCAGGTCGAACATGGTCTTGCCGTCCTTGTACGGGGCGAATTCCTGAGAGTGGTTGTGAATCTGGAACTTCATGCCGTGTTGAGCCAGCAGTTTCGCCGCCTTGTTGATAACCTCGGCGTGATGGCGAACTTCTTCTTCCGTCAGACCCTTGTCCCGTCCGCCTTTGCAGGGCAGATACGCGGTGCCAGCGTACTTCACGCCCAGCGTGATAGCGTCCTGAACGGTCTGTTCCGGATTCTTTTCCCATTGATCGAAACCGAAATTCCGGCTGACGGGAATAAATCCGTGTTCGTCGACCATCTTCCGGTATTCCTGAAGCGAATGTCCGTACGGGTTGTTACATTCAATGTAGACGAACCCGACTTCCTTGGCAACGTCCATCGCCTTGTTGAGGTCTTTTGACGCTATCTGACGATACGAGTACAGATTGACGCCAACCTTGCCCTTGAACCAATCGTTATTCCCAATCGTTGACGCCGGCGCGTCTGCGAACGCTGTCGCCGCGCTGACCAGAATTAAGCTTAATGTGATAAATAGTCGTTTCATGGTAATTGTTATAAAAAAGTTGCGAGTTGCGAGTTGCGAGAAGGCATAAAACTACTGCCTACTGCCTATTGCCTACTGCCTAAATAGACCTCATATACGCGGCGTCCTGACGGATGCTTTCTTCGTAGCCGAGCTTGCGGTCAATTGACCCTTCAATGACCTGAGTTCCGAAGAATCCGATTTCACGATAGGCGTTGAGGACTTTGGCGTAGTCAATGCGTCCTTTGCCGAGGACGGTATTGTCTTTGCAGTGACATTCAACGATGTGCCCTTTGAGCTTGCGGATGTCGTCGCAGATTCCTTCCGTTGTGCCGAACAGACGAATCATGTTGCCGGGATCGTAGTAAATCTGAACGGCGGGGGAGTTGACGCCGTCGATAATTCTCAGATGCTGTTCCGCGTTGAGCGGGGCTTCAACAGCGAGAATAACGCCTTTGTCTTCCGCCTTGGGCGCGAGCGCTTTGAACCGTTTAATCGTTTCAGCATACTTTTCGTCGGTGTTGAGGTCGGCTTTCCCGAAGAAGGAAATGAGAACCTGTTTGACGTTCATTGCCGCCATCGCGTTGATGCAGCTTGTAACCTGTTCTTCAGCGTCGTTGATCTGCCACAGCGGGTTGCCGTTGAACTCGCCCATGGCAAACGAGGTAATCGCAACGCCGGTCTTTTGCGAGCGTTCCAGATATTCCTTCTGAACGTCCGGATTTCTCAGGTCGCCGTTGTCGCGGGGACGGAGGCTGAAGGACACCTGAAGGGCGTCCAGACCGAGACGTTGCGCCTGTTCGAAGTTGCTGGACCACGTCCCGATTTTATAGACGTGTCGTTTTTCTTCCGCCTGAGCGGATCCGGTTAAAGCGCCGCAGGCAAGCGCGGCAAGACCAGCTGCGGAACCCTGCAGCATGGCGCGGCGAGATATAACGTTATTCATGAGTCGTTCCTCTCGTATCAGTTAAACGGGGTAAAACAAAAAAACTGTCCAATTCCTAATTGAACAGGTTTGATTATACAGCAATCAAAAATCAATTGCAAGGGCAGGGGGAGAAAAATTAGTAATGAGTAATTAGCACAAGCGGTTGTTGAGGCGTTACGCTTGCGCCAACTCCTCACTCCTCACTCCTAACTCGCTTACGCAGGAATAATACGACAATCCCAAGAGCTAATAACGCCCACGTTGACGGTTCCGGAACGGCGGAATTTTTCATCGCGCCCATATAGAACGTGCTGTAAACGTCTGAGACAGTAAACGTATCTTCTGCTCCATGGTCATAAACTTTTACCGTCCAGATGCCGGTGGGGTCTTCTCCCCAATAGACGTTGGAGGTAAACGACCAGGTTAAGTCGTTAATGTTTTCTTGAATGGAGTTCGGGTCATAAAAAACCAAAATACTCTCCAATCCGTTGTGTTCCAGTATAACTTCCATATAACGGGCGTCGAATCCGACGGATGGGTCGTCTGCTTTGGCAGATAGCGTAATAACAACTTCTTCCAGATCCTGTTTGATAATCCCTGAGTTGAGAAACGTCTCGTCGGTAATCGTTTTTGTATCGGAATAAAGCAGTTTGTTTTCTGCCTCCATGGTTTGGAAATAGTTGTCTGTTACGTAGGCAGCAGTTGATGAGTAATAATCTTGCGCGGCAGCCAGCGCGTCATTTTGGGACTCCTCGTGCGTTGTTATATAATAGCCGTTGCCGGAAAAGTAATCTTCAACAAGGGATGATTGGTACGCCAGCATTTCGGTAGGAGTAACATCCATGGTTGACCAGTTAATTGTAGCGACTGTCTGTGGCGTAACCGTATCGAATTTACCGCCCAATGTCGTTTCAGGGTCAAGAATGGCGTCGATTAACCCCTTCGCGTTAATCTGTCCGAACCCGTATGTAGGTGAGAAAGATAATCCTGCCGCGTTGGTTATCCAGGCGTCATGGCGATTTGTTACTTCGAGATCGATTTTTGTAGACGTCCTGGCAAGAAGATGTTTGATAAACCGGACGTCGCATGTCTGATCCGGATACGTTGTTTTATAGGCGTCCAAAGCCAAAGCAAGTACGCCAGACGCTATCGGACAAGCCGCAGACGTCCCTCCGAACGAGGGATTCATATTGCCGGCTGCCGCCCCCTGATAGTCGTAATTGGAGACGAATTCGTAGTCTTTGTAGGTGAAAACGTTGCCTGCCAGAATGTCTTCCCGGTCTGCGGTTTGAATTCCAACGCCAGGGGCGCAAATAAAGACGCAGGCGCCGTAATTGCTGAACTTCGCGAATCCGGTATAGTCTGTTGTGTCGTTTTTCCCCGTTGCTCCAACTGCAATTGTGTATGGGTGAGAGGGAAATATCTTCTTGTTGCAATCTTTGCCGTTGGGGTAAAGACGCTTATTGCGTTCGTTGCCGGAAGAATACAGTAAAATCGTATTGTTTGCCCTGGCGTCGGCAATGGCGGATAATTTTGACTCCGATTCAAGTATGCAGAGTCCGGTCCCAGCGCCGTATGAGTTGTTTTTGATGTCAATAACGCTGTTGTTGTATTCGATAGCATGAGCAACGGCGTATTCTCCAGCCAAGGATCTTTCAGGAAGATGGAGGTCTAACGATTGACAGGGAAAGTCCACGCGGATGGGAACGATTGTTGCGCCGTAAGCGGATCCGTAGGTGTTAGTTTCTGAATCGTATGCGGCAATGCAGCCCGTTACACAGGTTCCGTGGTAATCGCTTTGACTCATGGACGTTCCAGGAAGTTGGTCTTTTTTAATATCTGCTTTGTCCCAGACGGCAGACGTGTCGGTTGCCGACTGGATTGGCAGCGTCGGCAACAGTTCCTTGTATATGTCGTTGTTATAGACAATCCCGAAATTGTATGCAGAAGCTTTATCGACATTAGATTTGAAAAACGGGTGATTCATATTGATGCTGTCGTCAATAACGCCCACGACCACGTTCTGACCGGTAAATCCCAGATTCCAGGCATACGGCGCGTTGACGGCGTCCAGAAAAGAACTGTACGTTGTAGGAACGGCTTTCTCTTGTGCAAATAAACTGACGCTTAATAAAGCGACGATTGTAACGATTCCGAAAAATCGGTAAAATGTATGGATTGCAGGCATGATAAATGCGGGTTGGAAATAAAATATAAAATACATCTTTTATATATTATACACGATTTTTAAAAGAATTTCAAAAATATTGAGATATCTAAAGAGGAAAGGGTAAAAAGGATAAAATCCAGCAGGTCGAAATGGGAATTCTACGTAAGATGTTTTTCTTGTATCAGCAAGGCGCCTAGAGACGGACGCCATCCAGAGGACGTTTTTAGCTTACGCAAAACGATATTTCACCATTCGAACGTTCATTAACCAATCGGCGCAAATCCGTCTAATCCGTTAAATCCGTGTACGGACTGACTTGCTAAAAAGCCAGATGCGCAGTTACCAGATGAGCCTTATTTTCTTTTCCGCAGGAATACTACCATAACGCCCAGCGCTAACAGCGCCCACGTCGACGGTTCCGGGACGGCAGCAGTCGGGTCGACGGACGCTTCCAGTTCGCCCATATAGAACGAGCTGACAACGTTGCTGATATTAAACGTCGTTGTGTCCGATCCCAGGTTGTAGACGCTTAACGTCCATTCGCCAGTCGGGTCTTCCCCCCAGAAGGCATTGGAGCAGAACGACCAGGTTATAGAGTTGACGTTGTACTGAGCGCTGTTCGGGTCGGCAAACGACAGATAGCTCGTTACGCCGTCATGGTCGAGCGTGATTTGCATGTAACGCGGGTCAAATCCAGTTGTTTGATTTGTTGCGTCAATGGTGATCGTTACGATAACTTCTTCCATCTCCTGTTTGACGATTCCAGAACTGAGGAATGAGTTGTCTGAAACGGTTACTTGATTAGTATAAACGGGTTCGTTTGCCGCCATGAGTTCGAAATCGTTTGGCGTTATGTACGCCGCTGACCCAGATTGGTATTCTGCCGCGGCGGCGAGAAGCTCGTCTTCGGAAATGCCGAAGGTCGTCATGTAGACGGAACCGCCGGAATTGCCGGTCGACGGATAGGTTGTCGCATATTGCAAAAACTGTTCTGTCGAAACCGTCATGGTTGACCAGTCAAACGAGGCGACTGTCGGTTCTGTTACAACGTCGTAATTCTTGCCAAGCGTTCCGATCGGATCGAGAATGGCGTCAATCAATCCTTGAGCGTTAATCTGTCCGAATCCGTAGGTGTGAGAGAAGGAAATGCCAGCGTTGTTTGTAACCCATTTTACTTCTTCTGCTGTAGCGCCTTCGTCAATTTTCGTTGACGTTCTGGCGAGAAGCTGCTTGATATACCGGACGTCGCAGGTCTGATCCGGATAGGCTTGTTTATAGGCGTCCAGAGCCAGAGCCAAAACGCCGGACGCAACCGGGCAGGATGCGGACGTCCCGTTAAACGACGAGTTCATGTTACCGGTAACGGATCCCTGATAACTGGATTCAGAAACCAGCGTGCAGCCGTAGGTGAACACGTTGCCGGTCTTGACGTCTTCCCGGTCAGAGGTTCGGATTCCAACGCCCGGCGCGGTTATGAACACGCAGGCGCCATAGTTGCTAAACGGCGCGTATCCGGTATAATCTGTTGTATAGTTTTTGCCGGTGGCGGCGACGGTGATTGTGTACGGGTGAGCGTTTGTTATTCTTTTCGAGCAGTCTTTGTTGTTGGAGTAATTGGTTTTATTGCGTTCGTTGCCGGCGGAGTAAAGCAAAATCGTGTTGTTTGCCATGGCGTCGTTAATGGCGGCGATTGTCAGGGCAGCGTCCTGACCGATATATCCCATCGAAGTCCCGTAGGAGTTGTTTTTGATGTCAATATTTTCGTTGTCATAAACAAGAGCTTGAGCGAACGTATAGTTTCCAACGCTATAGCCGCCGTATGAGGCGGGAAACGCCTGACAGGGGAAATCGACGCGAATGGGAACGATTGTCGCATCGTAGGCGGGGCCGTAGGTGTTAGTTGAAGCGTTGTAGGCTGCAATGCACCCGGTTACGCTTGTGCCGTGAGAATCGTATTCGCTGACGGAGTTTGAACTGGAGTTTGTGTATTTAACGGTGGCTCTGTCCCAAACGGCAGATGTATTACTTCGGTCTTGCGTCGGCAGATTCGACATAAAATTCTGCCTGAAAAAAGCGTTGTTGTATATAACGCCGGTATTGTACGCAGAATCCGTATCGATATTAGAGCTGAAGAACGGGTGCCCCATGTCAATGCTATCGTCGATAACGCCCACGACAACGTTTTGACCTGTATACCCCAAATTCCAAGCGTACGGGGCGTTCACCGCGTCGAGATAAGAACTATACGTCGTCGGAACGGCTTTGTCTTGCGCGAACAAACTGACGCTCAGTAACGTGACGATTGTAACGATTCCGCAAAATCGGTAAAATAGTTTAGTTGATAACATGGTATTGCTGCAAGTTCCGTCTGCAAGTTTTTTGATAGGGAAACACCTTCGTCGAGTCGAGAAGTAAATTAGATACTTCTCCCCTTCAACGCAAAGTCCCTAGCGTTATTCAATATTTATTATACACCTTTTTTTGAAATTATCCAGACTCTTAGACAAAAAAATACCAAAAAAGAAGGTGCAAGAAAAATTGCGGATTGAAGGGGGAACGTTTTGGGACGAAGATTTGTTCTCACTGCTTTAGCTGTGAGAACAATTAAAAATCAAAAAATCGCAGCCCACGCCTTTAGGCGTGGGATCAAAAATGCCATAAAAATTATTACGCACGAACTCCACTCCTTTCCCCGCTCCTTCAGGAGCGGGGAAAGGAGTGGAGGGGAAGCGTTTGGGGAGTGGCGTCTTTATTAGTCCCCCAGATGAATCTGGGGGCTACGATTTTTGAATAAATTTTATTTCCCACGTCTAAAGACGTGGGGATAGAGACAGAGATAAATTGGGGAATCATGAAAATGATTCAAGGCATTTCCGTTTGTCATCCCGTCTCAATTTGTATTTCACCAATTCCAACTTCTCCCCGTTCCTCCCTTGACAAGATGAAAAAATGTGGCAAGATTAATATTAGGGAATAGGAAATAGGAAACAGGGAATAGCGTTTCGCCTTCGGCGAATTTAAACTACTCCCCACTCCCTATTCCCTAATCCCTCTCGCAACTAATCACTACTCACTAACCACTTACCACTCCCCATGAACCAATCCGAAGAACTGAAAACCGCCGCGTTGGCGTACCATTCCCAGCCTGTTCCGGGAAAGACGTCTGTAAAAATTACCAAGCCGTGCGAGACTGCGGCGGAACTGTCGCTGGCGTATACGCCGGGCGTTGCTGCGCCGTGTCTGGAAATCAAGGATGACGTACAAAACGTCTGGAATTACACCGGCCGCGGGAACTCTGTCGCCGTCGTTTCTGACGGCACTGCCGTTCTCGGTTTGGGCAACATCGGACCGGAAGCCGGCTTGCCGGTTATGGAAGGCAAAGCCGTTCTGTTCAAACGGTTTGCGGATATCGACGCTGTTGCGCTGTGCATCGGCAAGGTCTTTCAGGAAAACGGACGCACGGACGCACAGAAGGTTATCGAGACAGTCGAACGGCTTGAGCCGACTTTTGGCGGAATTAACTTGGAAGACATCGGCGCGCCTGCCTGTTTCGAGATTGAGCAGACGCTCAAAACCCGGATGGGAATCCCGGTCTTCCACGACGATCAGCATGGGACGGCGATTATTTCTCTGGCGGCGATTATCAACGCCTTGAAGATGGTCGGCAAGAAAATTGAGGATTGTCGATTCGTCGTCAACGGGGCAGGGGCAGCCGGCATTTCCTGCAGCGAGCTGTACATTACCGCCGGGGCGCGACGCGAGAATTTCCTCATGTTCGACAGCAAAGGCGTCATTTC
>JAZMZV010000142.1:0-91979 GCA_045586185.1 Thermoguttaceae bacterium
AACGCGAGTCAAACCTCCAGTAATGTCTTCTGTGGCAGACATCTTCTTTGGCGTTTTCGCCAGAATCGTACCGGCAAGAACCTCGTCTCCATCGTTGACTTCCAGATAGCTCTTGTCAGGCATGGGATACATGTCCAACGTTTCGCCATTGGAGCCTTCGATGATGATTTGCGGGTGATGAGCGCCGCGGTGTTCCAAAATAACGATACGCTCCTTCTTAACGATTTTTCCAGTAGCGTCAGAGTTGTCTTTGACAATTTCGCGTCGGAACGTTTCGCCATCAATGAAATCGTCAAAACGAACGCGACCGGGAACAACCGTGAAAATGGGGTCGTTGTGCGGGTCCCATTCGCACAGAGTGTCGTTGACTTTGACGTGCTGACCGTCTGAAACTTTCATTTCAGCGCCCGCCTGAACCTGATAGAATTCCAGCGTTCGGCCGTGCTTGTCGAGAATTTCAACCGAACCGTTTCGGTCCAGAGCAATTCTCTTGCCGCTGTTGTTGACAACGACTTTCATGTTGACCAGTTTGATCGTACCTTCTTTTGTGGTCTTGATGCTGTTTTCCGCAACGGTCTTGGCAGCAGTGCCGCCGATGTGGAACGTACGCATTGTCAACTGCGTACCAGGTTCGCCAATGGACTGAGCGGCAATGATGCCGACCGCCATGCCCTGTTCAACCAACGCGCTGGTGGAAAGGTCCATGCCGTAGCACAGAGCGCAAACGCCCAGCGGGGCTTCGCAGGTCATAGGCGAACGAACCATGATCTTTTCCAGTTTCAGGTCCTCGATTCGACGAGCGATTTCCGCTGTAATGAGTTCGTTTTCGCGAACGATAACCTCGTCGTTAAACGGGTTGACGATGTTCGTTCGGCTGACTCGGCCGCGAATGCTTTCCGACAGTTTGACTTCGGTGCTTTCGTCGCCCTTGTTGATAACGCTCTTGGTAATGCCGCGGTTGGTGCCGCAGTCGTGACAGGTAATAACAACGTTTTGAGCGACGTCTGCCAGCTTACGTGTAAGGTAACCAGAGCTTGCCGTTTTCAAAGCCGTGTCTGCCAAACCTTTACGAGCGCCGTGCGTTGAGGAGAAGTATTCCAGAACGCTCAACCCTTCGCGGAAGTTCGCTTTAATAGGCGTTTCAATAATCTGACCGTTAGGCTTGGACATCAAACCACGCATACCAGCCAGCTGACGAATCTGTTCGCGACCGCCTCGAGCGCCGGATTCCGACATGAGGAAGATCGGGTTGACGTAGCCGTCAGGACGATTGTGAACGTTGGCTTCGCCTTCGTAATGCTTGTCGTTTTTCAGAGCGTCAAGCATGTCGTTGGTAATGCGTTTGTTCGCCTGAGTCCAAAGGTCGGTAACCTTGTTGTGACGTTCGCTGGAAGTCTGAGCGCCTTTCTGGAACGCCATCTGCGCCTTGGCGACTTCTTTTTCCGTTTCCTCGATAATCGTCTTCTTGGAAGCCGGGGTAATAAGGTCGTCAACCGAGAACGAAAGCCCGGAACGCGTACTTTCACGGAATCCCAACGGGTTCATGCTGTCCAGCAGGTCAATCGTAGCCGCTCGACCTAGCAGTTCGTAGCAGTCAGAAATGACTTTCTGCAGCGCTTTGCTGGTCATGAGGTTGTTGTAGTACGGCATGCCCTTGGGCAGAATTTCGTTGAAGATCATTCGACCAACAGTCGTCTCGATAATCTTTCTGCGAGGCGCGCCCTGTTCATCAGCGTCGGAGTCGTCCTTTTTCTTTTCATCCGCAACGGTCAGTCCTTCCGGAAGGCGAACTTTAACCTTGGCGTGAATGTCAACCTTCTTCAGGTCGTAAGCCATAAACGCTTCTTCAAACGAGCTGAAGATCATGCCTTCGCCGAGTCGGTTTTCCATTTCCAGCGTCAGATAGTAGTTGCCCATAACGACGTCCTGTGACGGCGCGATAATCGGCTTTCCGCTGGCGGGCGAGAAAATGTTGTTGGTTGACATCATCAAGGTGTACGCTTCCACCTGCGCTTCAATCGAAAGCGGAAGGTGAACCGCCATCTGGTCGCCGTCGAAGTCTGCGTTGAACCCTTTGCAGACCAACGGGTGAAGTTTAATGGCGTTGCCTTCAACCAGAATCGGTTCAAACGCCTGAATGCCCATACGGTGAAGCGTAGGAGCGCGGTTGAGCAGAACCGGGTGATTGCGAATCACTTCTTCGAGAATATCCCAAACCTCCTCGTCCTTGCGTTCGAGCATCTTCTTCGCGCTTTTGATTGTGTCTGCGTGACGAAGATCCTTCAAGCGGCGGATAATGAACGGCTGGAACAGTTCCAACGCGATCTTTTTCGGAAGACCGCACTGGTGCAGTTTCAGATACGGACCGACGACAATAACCGAACGGGCGGAGTAGTCAACTCGTTTGCCCAACAGGTTTTCACGGAATCGACCCTGCTTGCCTTTGATCATGTCGGTCAAAGATTTCAGCGGGCGGTTGGACGGTCCCATAACCGGGCGCTTGCATCGGCCGTTGTCAAACAGGGCGTCAACGGACTGCTGAAGCATGCGCTTTTCGTTTTTGATAATAACTTCAGGCGCGTTGAGGTCTTCCAGCTTGCGAAGACGGTTGTTGCGGTTGATGATTCGACGGTACAGGTCGTTGAGATCGGAAGTGGCGAAGTTGCCGGATTCCAACGGAACCAACGGGCGAAGATCCGGCGGAATAACCGGGATAACGTCCAGAACCATCCAGGCGGGGTCGTTATCGGAATCGCGAAGGGATTCGACCAGCTTCAAACGATTGATAAGCTCCTTCTTGCGCTGAGCGGATTTGGTCGTGTTCAGCTCGTCGCGAAGCTGTTTGGAAAGTTCCGTCATGTCCAGTTTGGAAAGCAGAGTGCGAATGGCTTCCGCGCCCATTTCCGCCTTGAAAGAACCGACGCCATAGGCAGCAACCGCTTCACGATATTCTTCGTCGGTCAGGAGCTGCGTTACTTTCAAAGGCGTGTCGCCAGCGTCTGTAACAACGTAATCCTGATAGTAAATGACCTTTTCCAGGGCAGTGGTTTTCATTTCCAGCAAACAGCCCAAACGGCTGGGCATCGCCTTGAAAAACCAGATGTGAACAACCGGCGCGGCAAGTTCAATGTGTCCCATTCTCTTGCGGCGTTCGCGGCTGTGAGCGATTTTAACGCCGCAGCGATCGCAGATCATGCCCTTGAATTTCAGACCGCGGTATTTACCGCAGGTGCATTCCCAGTCCTTTTCCGGTCCGAAAATGCGTTCGCAGAACAAACCGTCTTTTTCCGAACGGTATGTACGATAGTTGATCGTTTCGGGCTTTTTGACTTCGCCGTGCGACCAGGAACGAATGTCGTGAGGGCGCGCCAGTGAAATCTTAACAGACGTATAGTCGTTGACTTTTGTATATTTCTGATCAATTGTACTCATGGTTAGTTGCTCCCTCTTTCCTGTTGCATGTTGCCTCGTTCCAATTGCATGTTCAGACCCAGACCGCGAATTTCGTTGGTCAGAACGTCAAAGCTCGCCGGGGTGCCAGCTTCGAGCGTATTTTCGCCTTTGACCATTGATTCGTAAATCTTGGTTCGACCATCGACGTCGTCCGACTTGACCGTCAGGAGTTCCTGAAGGATGTAAGCGGCGCCGTACGCTTCCAAAGCCCAGACTTCCATTTCACCAAATCGCTGACCGCCGGAACGGGCTTTTCCGCCCAGAGGCTGCTGAGTAATCATGGAGTAAGGACCAGTGCTTCTGGCGTGGACTTTGTCGTCTACCAGGTGGTGAAGTTTGAGCATGTAAATGTACCCAACGGTAATTTCCTGATCAAACGGCTCTCCGGTTCGGCCGTCGTACAGACGGGCTTTTCCGTTGCGCGGCAAACCGGCTTGTTCGAGCAGGTCGTTGATTTCGGACTCTTTCGCGCCGTCAAATACCGGCGTAATGGACTTGAATCCGAGCGTTGCGCCCGCCCAGCCGAGGTGGGTTTCCAAAACCTGTCCGACGTTCATACGAGAAGGTACGCCCAAGGGATTCAAAAGAATCTGAATCGGGGTTCCGTCTGCGAGGAAGGGCATGTCTTCACGGCGCATAATCTTGGAAATAACGCCTTTGTTTCCGTGACGACCAGCCATCTTGTCGCCGACCGACAGGACGCGTTTGTTGGCGATGAAAACCTTGACAGTCTGCAAAACGCCGTTGCGAAGCTCGTCGCCGCGTTTGTGCGAGTTGCGCTTGCGGTCAAGAGTTTCGATAAGCTCTTTAACCTGCGGATTCTTGCTGCGGAACATGCTGACGTACTGTTCGCGCTGCTTTTCCGTCAGAGACTTCCAAACGTCGGTGCGTTCCGGATTGAACTCGCGAGCGTTTTCTGCAACCGTTTTGTATTCGAGGTCTTCAACGAGAGTTTCGCCTGACAGGGAGTGAATCGGCTGTCCCAAAAGCTCTTCCATGGATTGAATCATGGCAGAGAACTTGGCGGCGATCTTTTCGTAATATTCCGCTTCCAGCTGAGCCAAAATGGCGTCAAACTCGATTTTCTCTTCGTTTGACAGCGTGCTCTTGCGAGCGATGCGCTGGGTGTCGATGACGATGCCTTCAACGCCGCTCTGGACTTCCAGAGAGTCGTTTTTGACGTCTTCGCCAACGCGGCCGAAAATTGCATGGAGCAGTTTTTCTTCCGGCGTCAGTTCCGTTTTGGACTTGGGCGAAACTTTACCGACGAGGATGTCGCCCTGGCGGACGTACGTTCCAACGCGGACAATGCCGTTTTCGTCCAGGTTGCGAAGAGCTTTTTCCGAAACGTTGGGAATGTCGCGGGTGAATTCTTCACGCCCCAGTTTCGTGTCGCGGATTTCTTTTTCCAGTTCAATAATATGGATGCTGGTGTACGTATCGTTCTGAACGAGTTCTTCGGACAGAATAATAGCGTCTTCGTAGTTGTAACCTTCCCAGACCATAAACGCGCAAAGGACGTTGCGTCCCAGAGCCAGCTCGCCGTGATCGATTGCGGCTCCGTCGGCGATGATGTCGCCCTGCGCCAGAATCTGCCCCGGCTTGACGATCGGGCGCTGGTTCTGACAGGTTTGGTCGTTGAGGCTGACGAACTTTCGCATGACGTATTCGTCTTCGTACTGTTCGGATTCGATAACCTTGCCGTCTTTATCTACCGGACCGGTAACAACGCAGCGAATGCCGTCTACGTAGGTAACTTTTCCGGAACGCTTGGCGCGAATGAGCAGGCTGGAGTTGCGAGCTGCCGGCTCTTCCATGCCAGTGGCGACAATCGGGGCTTCGCTGCAAAGCAGTGGAACGCCTTGTCGCTGCATGTTAGAACCCATCAAAGCGCGGTTGGCGTCGTCGTGTTCAAGGAACGGAATCAAACCGGCGGAAACGCCGACCATCTGGCACGGCGAGACGTCGATGAAGTTGACGTGCTTAATTTTGCCGACTTCGTATTCGCCGTTTCTTCGACCAACGACGTTGTCTCCCAAAGCCTGATCGCAGCCGACAATGCGGCCGTTTTCAATGTGAACGTCTGCCGGAGCAAAGAACAGGTCTTTTTCTTCGTCGGCGCGAAGCCAGCGGATTTCATCCTGCAGAACGCCGTCTTTAACGACCTGATAAGGCGTGGTCAGGAACCCGAATTTGTCTACCGTGGCGTAGGTGGCCAAAGACGAAATCAAACCGATGTTTGTACCTTCAGGGGTTTCAATGGGGCAAATTCGTCCGAAGTGAGAGTGGTGAACGTCTCGAACTTCAGAACCGGCGCGTTTACGGTTCAAACCGCCAGGACCCAAAGCGGACAGACGGCGTTCGTGCGTAAGCATGGACAGCGGGTTGGTCTGGTCGACAACCTGTGACAATTCGCCTCTGCCGAAGAAGAAGTCTACCGTTGAGGAAATGCTCTTCTGGTTGACCAGGTTTTGCGGAGACAGCTCGGACGGGTCTTTCATGTTCATGCGCTCTTTAACGGTGCGCGTCAGTTTCATGAAGCCCTTGCGGAGCTCGTCGACAGCCAGTTCGTCAATGGTTCTCAAACGACGGTTGCCCAAATGGTCGATGTCGTCCAGCTGAGCCTTGGGGTCTTTGTCGCAAAGCTGAATAAGATACTTCAGCGAGGAAACGAGGTCAGTCGTCGTCAAACCTTGTTCGTTTTCGTCAACGTTCAGATTGAGTTTGCGGTTGATTCTGAATCGGCCGACCAGACCCAAACGATAACGTGACAAGTCCTTGAATTTTTCCTCAAAGAGCTGCTTGGCCTTTTCCAGCAGCTGCGGGTTGCCGGGACGCAAACGCTTGTAAATCTGCCACAGAGCGTCTTCATGAGATTTCGACATGTCGTCCTTGATGGACTCGATAATCATCATGTTTTTCGGCTTGGGCATGACTTCCAGCGATTCAATGGTGGAATTGGCAATGCGTTCAGCGGTTTCTTCCGAGATGGCTTCTCCAAAGTTGAGCAAAACGTTGCCGGCTTCTTCGCCCGTCGGGACGATGATGTCGTCCAGAGCGTACATGCCGACCAGTTTTTCTGCGTCTTTGACCGTCTTTGTTTTGAACGTAACGACGGAATCGCCGTAGAACTCTTTCATCAAAGCCGGGGTAGACGAGAAGCGTTCGTCCATGGCGCGCAGCAGCGTCATGGCAGAGAATTTCTGGCTCTGGTCAATGCGAAGCTGCAAAGAGTCCTTTTTGGAAATGTTGATTTCAATCCAGCTGCCGCGTTCCGGAATGATGCGGCAGGAATAGGCGTAACGGTCTGAATTGTCTTCATCGGTGATGAAGTCAATACCGGGAGAACGGTGAAGCTGATTGACAACGACTCTTTCAGAACCGTTAATAATGAATTCCCCGCCGCCGAGCATGATCGGGATTTCACAAAGGTAAACGTCTGACTCCAGAGCGTCTTTCCCTTCACGGTAAAGTCGGAAACGAACGCGAAGCGGGCGTCCGTACGTCAGTTTGAGCAAACGGCATTCGTCCGGTTCGTAACGAGGCGGACAAAGTTCGTAATCTACGTATTCCAGAGAAATTTTCCCGTCGTGATTCTCAATCGGGAAGAATTCTCGAAAAATGGATTCCAGACCGATGTCTTCGCGCTTTTCTTTGGGAACGCCGTACTGTAAAAAGCGATCGTAATTGCTGGTCTGCAAACTGGTCAAGTCCGGAATCGGAACGGCGAAACGCTCTTTGCCAAAGTGGCGCGTTTCCTTCGGATTCAGACGTCGAATTTCTTTCGTTGCCATGAAATAACCTTTTGTTAAATGGTAATTAAAACGGACAAAAATATCTTATCTCGCGGGAAATATGTATAAGTCGAATGGAAATAAAGGGTTATAAAGGATATATTTCCAAATGTTTTTCAGCTTCGGTGGTAGAAGCAGAGGTAAAATCCTGAATGTCCTTAAAATGGGGTGGGAAAATACCAGGACAGCTTTCGATTTTTACTTCTGACCGGCTTTTAGAGAGCGGCGGCTGTATCAAGTATTAAACGCGGGCTGTTCTTGGCGCCTAAAAAACAATGTTTTTGAGGGTATACCAAGTGTCGAGTTAATTATACATGTACTTCCTTTGGGGTAAAGACGTAAAATTATTGCAACAATTTTGTCGTATTCTAATTAAATATTTAAATCTGTCAATGGGTGGAAACAAATTTTTCGTAAAAAAAAGGAAAATTTTCTCGGTTCTGGAAAAACTCCTTGTTTTTTTCGACGTCAAGCAAAAGCGCAGCCCTCGAACCTTCAATTTGAACTCTGGCGACATTCAACTATTAATACGGTAAATTCTCGCGCCTGTCCTTGACATCTCGAACAGATGATATATATTCTTGATAAAAGTATTTAGTTAAAACGAGTCGTTTTGACAACAACGGCGATTGGATTTGTATCGAGAAGAGTTGATTAGGCGCTTGCGTTTCTCGCAACTCGCAACTCGCAACTCGCAACTGTTGATCGGACGGCTTGCTGCGGTTTCCCTTGAACAATTCATTTTCATACAGCCATGCCTAATCCTATCGACCTGCCAGCCTGGAAGATGCTGGAATCGTTATACAGTCAAAATAAAGACGTTACGTTGAAGGAACTGTTTTCCGCCGACGCCTCGCGCGCTGAAACGTTTTGGAAGTCCGCCTGCGGCTTGACGCTCGACTTTTCCAAAAACCGGATTAACGCTGAGATTTTCGGCGCGTTGATTGACCTCGCCCGTCAAGCTGGCGTTGAAGCGATGCGGGAAAAGATGTTCTCCGGTGAGAAAATCAACCTGACGGAAAAGCGGGCTGTGCTGCACGTCGCGCTTCGCAATCGATCCAATACGCCGATTCTTGTAGACGGCAAAAACGTCATGGACGACGTCAACGAGGTTCTCAATCACATGGCGGAGTTTTCCAACCAGATTCGTTCCGGCGAATGGAAGGGCTATACCGGCAAACGGATTAAGAACGTCGTCAATATCGGCATCGGCGGGTCTGACCTCGGTCCGGTCATGGCTTACGAAGCCCTCAAACCGTATACGGACAGAGAGCTGACCGTTCGATTCGTCTCCAACATCGACGGGACGCATTTTGCGGAAGCGGTTCGCGACCTCAACGCTGAGGAAACGCTGTTTATCGTCGCCAGCAAGACGTTTACAACGTTGGAAACCATGACTAACGCGGCTTCCGCCCGAAAATGGCTCCTGGACGCTCTGAAAAACGAGGCGGCTGTAGCGCGTCATTTTGTTGCGCTGTCGACTAACAAAGAGAAAGTCGAGGAATTCGGCATCGACCCGGCGAACATGTTCGCGTTCTGGAACTGGGTTGGAGGCCGTTACTCGCTGCCGTCCGCGATTGGATTGTCGCTGATGATCGCCATCGGTCCGGAGAATTTCTTCCAGATGCTGGAAGGCTATCACGCCATGGACAACCATTTCCGAACCGCTCCGCTGGCAGAGAACCTGCCGGTGATTTTGGCGGTCTTGGGCGTTTGGTACAACAACTTCTTCAACGCTTCCAGCCACGCGATTCTGCCGTACGATCAGTATCTGAGCCGATTCGCCGCCTACTTCCAGCAAGGCGACATGGAATCCAACGGAAAATACATTACTCGCGAGGGCAAGCGGGTTGAATGGCAGACCGGTCCGATTATCTGGGGCGAACCCGGCACGAACGGTCAGCACGCGTTCTATCAGCTGCTCCATCAGGGAACCAAACTCGTCCCGGTTGACTTCATCGCGTTTGCGAAAAGTCACAACCCGCTGGGCGACCATCACGTCAAACTCATCGCCAACGTTTTCGCTCAGGCGGAAGCCCTCGCGTTCGGCAAGACGGCAGAACAGGTTCGAGCGGAAGGCATTGCCGAAGAACTGGTTCCTCACAAGGTCTTTGAAGGCAACCGCCCGAGCAACGTTATCGTCAGCAAGGAACTTACTCCCGCGACGCTGGGAAGCCTTATCGCTCTGTACGAACACAAAATCTTCGTTCAGGGCGTTATCTGGAACGTCAACTCCTACGACCAGTGGGGCGTCGAACTGGGCAAGGCTCTGGCGAAGAACATCCTTCCGGAACTGGAATCGGACTGCGCTTTGAATCACGACGCGTCGACCAATCGCCTGATTGAATGGTTCCGAGCGAACAAATGATCAGGGAATAGAGAGTAGGGAATGGGGAGTAGTAATATCAACTCCTCACTCCTCACTCCTCATTCCTAACTCAAAACCCTCCTATGTCTGATTTAACCCAATTACAAGAACGTCTCGCCTGGTGCGAAGAATACATCGACCAGCTCAACGAGGCGCTTGTTGACGTCAGCAAACGCGTTGCGGAGCTGGAACGTCAGAACAAGCGTCTCATTGACGAGGTTCGTGCGTTGCAGAACATGTCCAGAGAGCCGTTTAATCCCCGTGACGAAAAGCCGCCGCACTATTGATGAAGCGACATATTCGCAATACAGCTTAAACGAAAGCTTATCGAATAAAGAATTATCATCGCTATGGGAACAAGCGCATACAGAGCGCATTTCCATTCCTGAGTAAACATTTGTCTGCTTTTATCGTACTGGATTTCACGTGGAACGGCCTCAAGGAACGTAATTTTGTCTGAATTGGCGACGTCTGCAAAGACCATCAAAACTGGCGGCATGAAAAACATGCGCTGTTGTTTTGTTGGAATATCTTTTGTATGAATCATGCCGAATTTGTCCTTATAAGCTACCATGATTGACGACGGATAGGAATTGTCTGGCGTGGATTCCGCAACTTCTGGACGCACATGCTGATAGCCGAGACTGCAATAGCCTCGTTTTAGCAGTCTGATGTCGTACAACGCTGATAAAAAGTAATTTACGGCGACAAACGCAAACCAGAACATCAGCGCCGTCATCAATATGCCTGTAATTAAAACCAGAGCAGAAGACCATCCAAAGAAATAAGTTAGGAACTGAATTGTCAGAAGAACCGCGGCGATGCCAAGAAAACAAATCGCCTCGACTTTACTGTAACGGCCGAAAAATTGAGTCAATAGCATAGCCCAGTTTATGCGGCGTTTGGACTGTTCATTGATCAAGTCCATATAAAAGGCGCGAAGCTTATACTCTTCTTGTAAACTGTTTCTAAACTCGATAAAAGCCTTTTCTTCCTGAGAATCGTCATCCAGAAAGTCATTGGACAGTTCCTCATTCGCAGCGTCTGTTTCCGGGACGCTTTCATTTGAGTCCGTCGGGTTGTCGTGTTCTTCTTCCATTGAAATAGCAGCGTTTGTTAAGGATTATCCGTTATTTTCTTTTCCAGTCTGGATTGCCGTATTTTTCTTTGGCGATGTCGGCGACAGTCTTTTCGTCAACGTCGTTGGGATAATCAATCGGAACAAAATTGACGTCGAGCGCATTTGCCAGAACCGGCGTCCAAAGTTCAATCAAACGCTCTGTTGTCAGCGGTTGAGGCAGTTTCACCAAATCGTTAATTCCCAGCAGCTCCGTCCAGGCGGAAGACCGGTCTAAAAGTATGCTGCCGTGCTGTAACACCGCCTCTTGAGTTCTCCGTTGGGCGGAACCCGTAACTTTGTATTCTTTTCCGTTCTGGTCTGCCAAAACGATGTCGTATCGGCTTCGGCGTTCAAAGCACAAAAACGGCTTTTCTTTTTCTCGCATCGGCGGGTCGTCAAGAGCCGTTTTCACGTCTACGCCAATAGAACGCAAAACGGAAATGAGCGATTGATGAACCACGCCGTACAGATCCGGGCCCCATTCGTATTGTTTGCTATGAGCGGGAAAGACGATGCTGTAGGTCAGTTCGTTGTCGTGAACGATAGCGCCCCCGCCGGTTGTTCTCCGAACGGTTGAACAGGTCAAAGGGCTGCGTTCCGACTGCTGAAAGTATCCCAAAGACACCGTTGGACTGTCCCAGCGATAAAATCGACAAATTGACTTGGCGCGGCGAAGCAGCGCTTCGTCAAAGGACATGTTCCAAACGCCGGGACGGGCGGAATCTATAAACAGTTCGCAAGAATCCATGTGAAGGGAGTAGGGAATGGGGAGTAGGGAGTAGGGAATAGGAATCAGTTTGGGGAGTGGGGAGTGGGGAGTGGGATGAAGTATTCAAATTCGCCGAAGGCGAATTACTATTCCCTATTCCCCATTCCCTATTTCCTAATCCCTATTCTTCTTCGTCGAACATGCAGTAAACCGGTTCGAGGAATCGGGTTACCCGTTCTAAAGACAGGACGATAGTTCTCTGCTGAATTCCATCTCCGCTCGACGCGACAACGGGGAAAATTTGACGTCTGTCAGGCAGGTCAACCCGCATAAGGAATTCGCCGTCTTCGTCTACAATAATCGGATAGCCTCTGACGGTAACGTGAGCGCCCGGCAGCGTCCGCCCGTGAATGAGAGCTTTGGCGTCCAGATGGAAGGGGAACCCCTTGTCGTCGAAATTGGACATTCGATCTATTTTTGCAGATTTGGCAAACGCAGCGGCTCCGAGCTTGCGACGCTGATCGTCTATCATCTGACGAACGTGACGCTCTTCATCAGTAGTCGTTTGCGTTTTGAAATTCATTTTTAATTCGTATTCGTCCAGAGCTTCGTCGAAATCAAATCCCGCGTCAAACCCCTTGACGGTGTCTGGAGAAGGCGTTGTTACCGTGTTGCTGGTAAGAATCGTAAAGAATTTTCCGTTTTCGGTAATGTATCCCAATTCAACCTGATAGCTGGCAGGAATGCCGTCGACGTCTATAAACCAGTTGTTTGCCTTGAGCATGACCTCGATGTTTCTTAAGGCGCGGCGAGAATTAAAGCCGTCGTTGGGACGAACTTCAAAAAGCCGAAGCGCCGGTTTGGCATAATGCCAGTCTGACCCCAACGCGCCGCGAACGCGGTCTTTGGTTTTTTGACGAATGCGCCACGAAACATGAATCCAGTACGCGTCTCGAGCTTTTAACGTCAGGCTGTCTTCCTCTTCCTCTCTCATTTGCTCTGTGAACTTTTTATCGGATTGAGAACGCTGCGCCAGTTCGCAATTGAGATCCATTACGCTGGAATTGGCGGTAATTTTTCTCAACATGGACGGCGGAGTAAATCCGAGAGCGCCGGGAGTGCCGGGAACGGGAACCGAAGAGCCTGTTAGACCGTTTTCATTAAAGGAAATATTGGCGGTTGCAGCAATTTGTCGAGCTGAAAGCTCTGGCTCTATATCAGAATTGGTTTTGGCGGACTTTGATTTAGATGAAGTTGACTTTTTTATTTTGACGTTTGAATCCTGCCCTTTATTTGACGACGAGGAAGAAACGGCTTTATTCTGTTTGCGGGATACCGTACTTAAAGCCTCAATTAAGTCTTTTTTACACATAGCATGCCAACCGGGTATTTTTAGCTCTTTTGCCATTTGTCCCAGTTCTTTTGCTGTGTATTGTTCCAATTGTTTTGCCACGGTCATTCCTCCGGAAATCAAAGTTGTTTTATATTATTTAGGCAGGCGGTCAGGCAGGATGTTGGCTGTTTCCCAGACGCTCATTGCGTCTTAACCCGATTTTGCATTATCTATATTATAAGTCCGTTTTTTATTCTTTCAAGGATTCGACCTTCGTTAAAATCCAAAAATAATAAAAATTTTTCCCTTTTTTCAAAAAAATTTGTTGGGAAGCCCCAGTTGCTTTTTATTTTCGATTTTTTTATAATCCTGTATGGAGGAGTATAGATTAGTCCAATTTTCCCTCGTTAGCAAAGGGTAAAAAATGAGAAAATACGCAATAGTCGTTTTGACGTGTCTGACGCTTGCCGTTGGATTTGGAGTTGAGTCTTTAACCGTAGCCCAGATGGTCGGCGAAGGGCCGTCTTTGATTGACGAATCCAAACGCGAAGGAACCGTCGTCAAGCCGTTTATCATGGATAAAAAAGACGAGAAACTGTTTCGTCCCCGCATGATTTGGGCGGATTCCTGGCAGTTCATTCCTCTGCCGATTCTCAACGAGAAAGGGGAGATTCAGCCGGAAACGCCTCAGACGGAAGCGCTTACGGCAGCGCAGAGAATTAATCAGTTTATTAAAGTCCAGGAATGGTACAATCAAGCGCCGCCGGATCTGGACGGAAAGTACGTTCTGATTGAGTTCAGCGCATCGTGGTGCCCGGCGTGCAAACGAGCGGTTCCGTTTATGGAACATTGGAACGAGAAGTTTGACGGCCGCCTGGTCGTGATTTCAATTCTGGAAACAGACCGCGCTCAAAACGACAATTTCCCGGCGGCAGGGCAAGGGAAAACGCTTCAGCATTGCATCGGCATCGACACCCAGCGCCGCAGCGCCAAAGCGTTGGGCGTGTACGGGATCCCGCATTCCGTTTTAATCGAGCCGAAATACGGAGCTGTCGTCTGGGAAGGCATGACAGAACAAAAGGGCTACGAGCTGACCGACGAACTGGTTGAAAAAATCCTGGCGGTTGGAGAGAAGATGAAAAAGTAGCGGCAAAGAGCGAGTTGACGTTTTTGTTCAAGCCCGCTCCTCACTCCTAATTCCTAACTACTAACTAATCCTTGTAACTCCGGGACCGGAAAGAACGCTGGCGCCGGCGGCGCTTCGGGCAACTTCTATTTTGTTGGCAATGCGTTCTTTTAATGCGTCTACGTGTGAAATTACGCCGACGAGTTTGTTGGAATCGTCTGAATACTGGAATTTATTGATGGCGTCCAAAGCGGTTTGAAGGGTTTCTTCGTCCAGGGAGCCAAATCCTTCGTCCAGAAAGAGCGTTTCCAAGGTTTTGTTTCGGCTTGACATCTTCGACAGTCCCAGCGCCAAAGCGAGACTGATCAAAAAGCTTTCGCCGCCAGACAAGTTGGTCGTAGGTCGAACAGCGCCGCCTTGCCAGGAGTCAATGCAATAGATTGCCAAATCCTCTTTTACGCTGGCAGGCGTCGATTTGATATTTTCTGAATTCTCTTCAGAATTTGTTTCAACATTGACTTTTTGCGGAAGCGTCAACTGGTATCGCGGAGAGAGAATCGCCATCTGTTCGTTAGCGTAGTCGATAAGGATTTCCAACGAAATTCGCTGAACAATCTTTCGGAATTTCTTTCCGTCGGCGCTGCCGATTATACTGTTCAGTTTTTCCCATCGATTAACAACTTCCTTCTGATTGTCGAATTGCGACTTGATTTTATCATATTTATTTATATTTTGCTCGTTGATATTTAACAGCTCGGTTTTTGAACCGATATCAACAAGAAGCGAAGTATACTCGGCGTTCTTTTTGTTACAGCTTTGAACCAGTTCGTCTTCCGGTTTATCGGTAAGATTCTGTTCTTCCAACTTGAGCAGACGATCGTTATTGATTCTCTGCTGTTCTTCCAGACGCGTTTTTTGCTCATCCAATTCCTTTTGAAGCTTCTGGTATTTATCTCGCACATCGTCCGTCAGGAGCGCTTTAAGAAAATCTTCGACAGAGGAAAAACGCTGTTCCTCGAGTTTATTATTGAACTCTGCAAGAGACTCGCTGCATTGTTTAAACGCGATTTTTCTTTCTTCCTGTCGAGCTTCCAGGTTTTGCTTTGTGGTTGTCTGTTTTGCTTCCAGAGCAGTTTTCTTCCCTTTTTGGTCATTAAGCTTGTTAAAGGCAGCGTCAGCAGCTTTGGACAATTGCTGAAATATCTGTTCCGGATCGTCAGAGCCAAAAAGTTCCTGACGTTCATTTATCAGCTTGTTCAAAGCGTCTTCTTTCTGTTTTAATTCGAACGATTGCTGGTTGAGCGCGTCTCTGAGCTGAACCGGATTTTTGAGAGCGTCCAGCTTTTCTGCGTATTCAAGACGATTCTGAATCCTTTGCGTCTTATCGGCAATTAAACGGATTCGGTTTTTTATTTCCTTGACAGAAATGTCTTTGTCACAATTAATATCGTTTTCGCAAATTTCGTCAGACTGCTTTTGAAGAGCTTCGTTTTTCTGCTCCAATTCCTTGACAGAGTCGTTCGCTTGAGCGCTTTTCGTTTCAAGTTTGGTTATTTCTTTTTCTGTATTGCTCAAATCTCGCCGAAGTTCGCAAATCTTTGATTTCGTTTCGTCCAGTTCTTTTTCGTCCTCGGTTAACGTTACAGAAGGAAGATCGATGCAGTACGGATGCGACGTCGCTCCGCAAAGAGGACAATGTTCCCCTTCTGCCAGCTTTTGACGATGATCTTCTAACGACTGAAACAGTTTTGAAAAAGAAATATTCTTTTCAAGAGACTGTTGATGTTTTTCAGCCGCTGATATATCAAGTTCCAGCTTTTGTTTGGATTCTTTATGCTTCTGGATATCCTTTTTATACAGATCAATATTTTTTTGGAATTTTTCAATGGACGTCGAATTGTCCGCAATGTCCACTTTAACTTTGAGCAAATCTTTCCAACGGTCTTTCAGCGCATTGAAATCGTTAATTATTGTATGCGTTTCAGAAATGGGAATCCTATAGAGTTTTTCTGAAATCAGAGATTCAATTCTGTCCGTCGTGAGATCTTCTGCCAGATCATCTAAAGAAACGTTGGCTTTAAGGCACGCTTGCGCGAATTGATTTTGAAGCTGCCCCATTTTCTTTTGTTCCGGCTCAATATTTTTTCTTTGCTCCGCAATTACGGTATCGAGAGATTTAACATTATCAATAGTCGGCTTTTGAGAGTTTAACGTTTCCTTTGCTTTATTATGCGCTTCGTCTGCTTTTTCAATCGCTTTGATGGCAGACTTTATATCTTCATCAAGCTTTTCAACTGTTTGAACGTCTTTGTCAATCTGTTTATCAAGCTTTTCCAGATTGCCGCGTTTTTGTTCCGACACCCGATAGTCAGCAACGATTTTTTGCGCTCTGGCGTCTTGAACAAGCTGTTCTCTCTGGGATTCAAACGCTCTTAATTCTTCCTTGTTTTTGTCGATATTTCGCCCGATTGTTTCAGATTCATTTTTTAACTTTTTAACGTCTTTTATCCATTGAATCTGCTTGTCAAGCTGATTCATTTCTTCTTGAAGCGTCTTCGTCTTTGAGTTGGATTTCTCAATTTCTTCTTTCAGAATCTTTTGCTGTTCATCTGAGAGAATTTCAATTCCAGACATCTTATTATTGAGAAGCGCCAACTCGTCTTTTTCTTTTTTTGTTCGTTCAAAAACCTTCTCTGAAATAAGCGAATAAATCTGCGTTCCGGTAATCGTTTCGAGCAGTTCAGAACGGTCGTTGGCGTTTGAATCCAGAAACTTTTTGAACTGTCCTTGAGCCAGAAGGACGGCGCGGGTAAACTGCTCATACGTCAGCCCGATAAGCTCGCCAACTTTTAGCGGGACCTGCGATTTTGAATTTGCCAGGATTTCGTTTGTGCTGTCGTTTGCCAATTCCATTTTGGGCGGCTGAAGATTGGCGCCGCGTTTGCTGGAAGAATAATGCTGTTCAAAAGAGGACCGAAAAACGCCTTCGTCGCAGGAAAAAGTCGTTTGAGCAAAACATTCCGTCGAAACGCGATTCATAATCTCGTTGGAGGAATTGGTAATCGAATCAAGCCGAGGAGTTCTGCCGTACAAAGAAAGGCAAATCGCATCCAAAATGGTCGACTTGCCAGCTCCCGTCGGTCCAACAATTGCAAACAAGCCGTCGTTTATAAATGCGGGGTCGGCAAAGTCAATTGACCATTCCCCTTTGAGCGAGTTGAGATTATTAAATTTCAGTTTGAGAATTTTCATTGAATCTGTCCCAGAATTTCATTATACATTTTAAGCAAATCTTCTCGGTCTTCTTCAGGAACATTGCATGAATTCAGCGTTCGCTGAAAAACGTCGATCGGGTCGAGAGACCGGAGCGATTCCCCCTTGTGCTGTCGAGATATTCCTGCTTCACGCGTTGAGAGCCATCTAAACGCAAATAGCGTAACGGGCGTGTTTGCCAGAAGGTCTTCCAGTTTTTGATTAAACATTTCGGGGGCTTCGGAACCGCGATAGAGGACTTCCAGCCAAACACTCTGATTGTTTTCCTTGCACTCGTTCACAAGCTGGGTAACTTTCTGTTCAATTACAGACTTCTCATTTTCTGAAATTTGAACCAACTGCTGAAAACAGGGAATTTCAATAGATGTAACGGTCTGTTTTCCGTCGGCTGACCATTGAACTTCGACAACGCGCTTGGTCTGTTTCGCTTCGCCAAACCCGACTGGAATTGGCGAGCCGGAATACTGAATTCGATCTTGCCCGCCTACAACCTGGGGAACGTGCAGGTGTCCCAGGGCGATGTAATCGAACGAGTCAGGAAAATCTCCGGCGGGGAACTTTTCCAGCGTTCCGACGTAGATTTCGCGTTCGCCTCCGTCCGCGCCCAGGTTAGACGCTCCTTTCGTAAACAGATGCCCGGTGGCAATTACCGGAACAAAAGGCGAACTTTGTAACAGTTCCTGTTTTTTCTCTTCCGCTTGCTGAGCGAAGGTTTGATAAACGCTGCGAATTCCCTCCATCAGACGCTGCGATCGTTCAGCGGCGTTTTCTCCGTCGACGGATTTTCTCAATTCCATGTCAGACAAAAAAGGAATTGCGGCGATAAGGGTCGGGAAGTCGTCAGACTCGCCGTTTTCCGCAGACGAAACGACAATCAATTCCGGTTCTTTGGCGACTACGGTTATGTTAAAATACTGCAATATCTGTTTGGACGTTTCCAGAAACGCCGCGGAGTCATGGTTCCCGGCAGTAATAATTATGTGACGGCATACGCTTTTCCCGCTCAATCTGTCTTGATACAGTTGAACGAGAAACTGATTATACATTTGCTGCGATTCCAGCGTCGGCGTTCTGTTGTCGTAAACGTCTCCGGAAACGATCAGAACGTCAATTTTCCGGTCGATAACAGTCTGACGAAGCCAGTTCAAAAACGCCTGGTGTTCGTCTGCGCGCCGTCGATCGTATAGCCGACAGTCCAAGTGCCAGTCTGAAGTGTGAAGAATTTTCATGACAATTTAACAGACCTTATAAGAGCGCTGTTGCCGATGCGTCGACTTTGAGCGTTTTGTTTATTTGTTTTTGTTATATTTCTCCTCTGATTTCTTCTGAAGCTGATCGAGGCTTCCTTTGGCGATGTCGTTATTGACTTTCTCCCATTTTTCGAGTTGGGCGCGGTCGTGAAGCTTGTTACGATAAATGTTGATCAGCTGTGTAACAGGATAGCCGTCGGTTGGATCGAGCTGATGAACTTTAACGTACGTATCGGCGGCGCCGCGATAGTCTCCGCTGTTGAGTTTTGATTCGGCGTCTGCCATCAACTTTTGCTTTTCTGTTTTAGGACCGCGTTGTTGGGCGGCATACTGAGCATCGTATTTTGCCTCGAGTTTGCGAAGTCGCTCTCGTCTGGCTTCCTCAGGAGTAAGATTTTTCCTGACGGTTTGTTGCGGAGCCGGTTCTGATTTACCGCAATTGGTTGCAATTGCGACAATAATCAACAATAAAACCGCTGCGCCAATGCCAGCAAAAAGCATGACCTTTTTATCCTGAAAAGGATTCTTTTTGGATGGCGTTCGTTTGCCGCGGCCAGAAGAATCGGCTGATTTTGAACCGCTTTTATCCGTCTTGGCAGACGTCGGTTTAGCGGCTGATTTGGAAACCGGTTTAGATGCGTTATTTGACGTTTTCGCACTGGCAGTTTTGTTGCCTGCCGGTTTAGACGCCGACGATCCAAGCCCTAAATCAAGGGACGGTTTGTCCGACTTCTCTGCTGGTTTGGACGATGACGATCCAGCTCCAAAATCAAACGAGGGCTTGTCCGACTTCTCTGCTGGTTTAGACTTTGACGATCCAGCTCCAAAATCAAAGGACGGCTTATCCGTTTTGTCTGTTGATTTTGACGGCTGTTGAGGATTAAATTCAAAAGGCATATTGACGTTTTCCGTTATTAAGTAATTGACAAATAATTTGTGGCATGGACAAGGACTATCCATTCGCCATTAATCTCTATTTTGTCAGATTTGTCAAATTTTGCAATAGCCCCTAAGCAAATAATTTGTGATAAGATGTCAATTATTTTTAGAGACAGATTTTCGTCGCAGCTGACCGCAGGCTGCGTCAATGCGCCCGCCTTTTTCTTTGCGAACCTGAACCTGAACGCCGCCGGACTCCAAAGCGCGGACGAAGGCGTCGATTTTATCCGGATACGGGCGTTTGAACGGCAGCCCTTCCACTTCGTTATAGGGAATGAGATTGACCAGCGCGTTGCGTCCTCGCAGTATTTGCGTCAGTTCCTGAGCGTATTGCGGCGAGTCGTTGACTCCGCCTAAAAGAACGTATTCGTAGGTTACTCGCCGTCCTGTAACGTCAAAAAAGTCGTCAGCGGCGCGCAAAATGTTTTGAATCCCAATGCTCGCGTTGGTTGGAACGATGCGGTTTCTCAATTCGTCGTTGGGCGCGTGGAGCGAAACCGCCAGATGGTACTGTTTCCCGCTTTGGGCGAGACGTTCGATTCCGGAAATAATCCCGACGGTTGAAATCGTAATCTTTCTGGCGCCGATTTCCAGATGGTTTGACAGCCAGTCCAACGCCGCAAGCAGATTGTCCAGATTTAGCCCCGGTTCGCCCATGCCCATGACGACGATGTTGCTGATTCGGTCTGAATCCGGCGTCGACGCTTGCGAATGGAGCATGTCCTGAAAAATCAGAACCTGTTCGACGATTTCTTCCGCTTCCAGATTGCGAATAAAGCATTTTCCGGACTCGGATTTCGTTTGACCGGTAGCGCAAAACATGCACCCCATCGCGCAGCCAACCTGCGTCGACAAACATACAGTGTGCCGCTCTTTGTCGTCGGTCAGCATGACGCATTCGACAGTTTCGCCGTCATGAAGTTTGAGCAGAGCTTTTGTCGCCCAGGGAGACTGGCTCGTCTGAACGACCTGCGCCGTTCGGAGCGTAAAGGCGTCTGAGAGCTTTTGCTTTAACCCGGCAGGCAGATTTTTCATGTCCTCAAACGATGTAACGCCCGGCTTGCTCAGCCACGACAAAATCTGACTGGCGCGAAACGGCTTTTCCCCGTTTTCCGTCAGCCAGGTTTTGAGCGCGTCTTCAGATTGAAAAAATATCGATGGCATGTTGATTAATAACTACTGCCTACTGTCTATTGCCTACTCCCTAATTCTTCTTATTAAACTGAATTCCTCCGCCGTTGTTTGGCTGTTCGGATTCGATCGGCAGTACGCCGGAATCGAAAAGCATGTATCCGCCCCAAAAATACGGGTGAGTCATGCGGAAGTTGTTGTCAGGCGCAGCGCCTGTTACAGAGGGCTCTTTGTCCAGCTGGGCGGACGCGCCAGCCGTTTTCAAAACAGCAACGCGCCAAGCAGACGCCGGGTCGTATCTCGGAATGCTCTTGCAGTAATTATACAGCAGATTTTGAGCGCTGAAGCCGCCGGTTCGCCATCGGCTTAAGAGAATCGTCTGACTTCCTTCTGACATCAAAGCGCAGGACGTAAAGAACAGGTCAAAGCCCGGAACGCGGCAGCTGGTTTTGAACGAACATTCTTCCGGAGTATGGAACCCCGGCAGAAGAATCGTCTGCGGCGCGCCGTACGGCAGCAGCAAGCAGTCGGAAAGTTTGCCGTCAGCTTTGGAACCGTCTATTCCCAGCGGATGAAGGTCGAGAGAACGGTTGTAGTCCGGGTTGAGGTCTTCCCAGACAACCAAGCGCTGCAACCGTGAAAACAACATCTGCCCCGGTCCGGGAATCTGACCTTTGACAATCGCCGATTTCATGGGCGCCGAAGCAAGTATTTCCTGGAACGCGGACGCGGTAAAGTCGGCGTTCTCCCGCGGATGAAGCCGTCCCTGAGCAAACGCCCATTCGACGTTGCCCAAGGTTGGAACCGGCTGCGGAACCGACAGCGACGCCGTCGGCGCGTAACGAATTTTGAACTGATAAATCAACGGACGGCGCCCGTTGGCGGTTTTAACCTGTAACAGGTCAAACGGGACGTACCATAAAAAGCCGTCTGGAACAATCGCCAGCCCGGGGAACGGCGTGGTGAAATCCGCCTTGGAATCTTTGAGAAGCTCCGTTAACAGTTCCTCTGCCGTCGTTCTCCAGGCGTCGCTAATGCGAGAAATGTCGACAATCGTTGACGAGCTGATTAGCGACAGTTCTTTATGCAGTTTGACGTTAAGCGCCTCGACTTTTTTAATCGTCTTGACTTCCCAGGTCGCGTACTGATTGGCGCCCAGCAAAAAGGCGAACATTCGCCCGCGGACGTTATAGAACAGAAGCGTCGCTTCGCCTTCCGGAAGCCGCCGCTGAATCTCTTCGCACGTCATAACAGGCGGGAAAACCGGGTCTGCCGGCAGACGGCGCAGAAGCATGCTGTACAACAGCGCCTCTTGCTGACGCGCAACGTTTCCCCATTCCTTATACATGTCCGTCTGATTTTTCAGTTCAGCCGAGTCCGCCGGAGCTATTGGCAGTTTTTGAATCGCGTCACGAATTCGCTGAGATTGCGATTGCAGCTGTTGATACGCCGGGTAGTCCGCCAGAATGTTCTGACGCTGCGTTTTCGCCAACGCGGACAATCCCTCTGACGGCTGTTCCAAAAGCAGACGCAAGTTAAACAGACGCCCTCCGGCAAACATCGGAGCGCAAAATCGGGCGCGGCGCCCCATGTCGGCAATCATCACCGCCTTTTGATATTCTTCCCGTTCCAACGCCATCAAAAACCAGTTGTCGTACGATTCCGGGCGCGGGTTCGCAATTGAAGAAAACGCGTACATCGGGTTAAGAGACCACTCTTCCGCTGTCGGCGACTGTAACAGAGGTTCGTAAAAAGCAACCGCTTTTCTCGGCGTGATGACGCTACGAATCGACACCTTTCCGCTTTGATACAGGTTATTGAGAATGTCAAGCTGATACAGCCGGGGCGTAGCGTGACTCATGAACTCCATCGACTTTGCCAGCGCCGCGGTTCCCTCTGGAATTTTACCGAGCTGAAAGTACATTTCCGCCAAAGAGAAGTTGACTTTCGCGCCGACTTCCGAGATCTCAAAGTCGCGTCCGACGAATCGCGCCTGAGCCTCTTTGAGGTACTTTGCCGCATCGTTTGGCTTTTGGAAATAGAGTAAATTCTCCGCCATGCAGACGTTGAGGACAACTTGCAGACGGCGGCCCGCCTTGACTTTTGCCCATTGAATTGCAGGCTGAAGCGCCGGACAAGGGGTTTTCGGGTTGCCCGCCAGGTGAGCGGCGGACATTCCCTTAAAAGCCTCGGCAAGAATCGTTCCGCTGGATGTAATTCGAGAATAGCAAACTGCGGCGACAGTCGCTTCATGATAGTACTGAACAGCAGCGGCGTTGTTCCCGGAATGCATCGCCTGACGCGCCAACGCCAAAAATGCGATTGCCGTCAGCGGATGGTCATACTGCCCGGCGCAGACGGTTCCGCGGCTGAGAAGCGGGATTGCCAAATCGTATTTTTCCGCTCCCAGATACGCCATTCCCAACGCAACGTCAACCCACGTCTGCGACCAATGGTTAGGCGGCGCTGGGCGCGTCGACAGCTTGCTGATGCACAGATCTGTCAGCGGGTCTTCCTTGCAAAGCGGTCCCAACAGCTCGTATCGACGGTAAAGCGCCAGCGCGGTGCATTGCCAGACTTCTGCAACGTCAACCTGAATCAGGTGCGCCATGACAACCGTTCCGCCATGCTTGACGGTGTCATACTGGTTGACCTGACCTCGCTGGATGCTGAACGTGTCGGGAAACGCCCCGAGCGTTTTCTTTCTGGCTCCGAATCCCCACGGAATGTTAAGCTGACGATTGGTTTGCGGATTTATAGACGCTGAAAGGAACTTGACGTCCATCATCCAGTTGTAGTACTGAACGTAAATATTCAACGCCGCGTTGTAGTTCTCTATCGCCTTTTCGAAATCGCCGACAGCGTAGTACGCCTCGCCCAGCATCGTATAGGCGCAAATCGAGTCAAGCCAGCGCGAGCTGACGGACTTCATAGCGCCCCGAACTTCGGACTGATACCCTTTCAAGGCGTCTTTGAAGTCGCCCTCGTTGAGAGCTGCCTGCTGAGGATAATAGCTCAAATGGGGAAGCTGGTTGATTTGCGCCTGAGCGGAAACAGAGGCAATCAGAATCAGCGCGGCAAAAAATATCGTTCTCTTGAATTTCATGGCATAATACTCCTGTTATTAATATTAGAGTAATTCTTATTCGTATTATACCCGAAATTTGTGCGATTTTCCAGCCGGAGAGCAGAAAAAAATTAATTTACGAGAATTATTTGTTTTCTGTTTCTTCCGATAATGGCGATTGGGTAAAGAAACAATTCCATTCAAAGGCAGACAACAAAAACGAAGCAAGACGTCCACGACGAGCAGAATGCGTTAATTCAAAAGGCGGACGAGTCCTTTGACTCCAATCTAAATCGGCTTGCGCCCCAAAACAACTCTTATCTATTTTTCTTAAACATCCCTATTGCAAAAAATTCAAAATTGAGGTAAACTGATTATAATAATATAGAATCGGATTATATTTTTTTCCAATTACTATTGCGGTTAAACAGCAAAATAAATGAATTGCAAATGTAAAATAATCGTTGTTTTGAGCCTTCTGTTTGCAGCGTTCGCGCCGGAACTGGCAAACGCTCAGGCAAACGCCCGACTCAATACGCCGGCTTTGATGGAAATGTACAAGCCCTTTGTAGACTATCCCGAAGGCTATGAGGCAGTTAGTCTGACGGATATTCTGTACCGTTCCTGCCCGTCGCGCGGTCTGGAACCGGCAATTAACGTCTACTGGCAAGCGGTTAAATCGGCGTCTGACTGGAAATATTTCCGTCAACGGGCGGAAAAGATCAACAGATTTAATCCGCAATCAGACTCCGTCGCCCGGCTGTTTCTCCAAAAAACGGAAGATAAAGCGTCGATGGCTCATCTGAAAATGCGCCGCTGTGCAATTGAACTCAACGCGATGGCGGGCGACTGCGGTTTCACTCCAAGCAGTTTGCCGTACTGCAACGAACTGCCGCATTTCGGAGATTATCACACCAATATAGACAAAATCGCCAAGGTTCGTCCGGTTTCCGGTGAAATGAAAATGCTGGCTCGGCGAATTGATTTGGGATACGAACAAATCAAGGCGTCAGCAGCGGCGCTATCTGCGGCAATCTATTATCTGGAAGCTCAAACCGAACTGATCAATAACGGCAAAACGACAATTTCAGACGTCGTCAACGCCTTCGAGCAGGAAGAAGCAACGCGTGAGACCTTCTGGAAAGCGATCCTGTCGTACAATAATGACATTGCCCGATACGTCGTCTGGACGCAGGCGGGACAGACCTACAATCCCAAACAGCTCGCCCCGCTGCTTCTGCTCAATCCGCGTCCAGCTACGGTTTTTGAAACAACGCCTAACAGCAACCCCAAATCGCTCCTGGATCAGCGCCCCAACACCTACGACAATTCCGATATCAACACTGGCGCCGCTCCGCAACCCGCATACCCGTCGGACGTCAACCCGTCTGACGCCTGTTCTCAGCCGGACACTCAATATCAGCCGACAGAGCCAAACGTCAACCCGTTCCCAACGGAGCCGTCTACTACGCCGATAATTCAAAACGACTCGTTACGCTCTCCAACGGTTTACCGCGTTGCGTATACGCCGTCTGGCGAACTGACCAAACCCAACTGGTTTGACGTTACGGTTTATAAACCTGCCGGCGCGACAGTTGTTACACTCAAAGGCTACTTGCGGAATTTCAATTCAATGCGATATCAAGTAGCAGCAAATCAGTATTGGCGAGCGTCCGCTCAATGCCAGAAACTGGCGGCAATCAACGCTGCCAGCCGCCGAGCGGACGAAGTTCAGCAAATCGTCTTCTCCCGTTTGACGCAGCAAGGGGACTCAGCTCAAGCGAGTCTTTTTCTTTTAGCAATGAACGTTTGGAAACAGACGCTTGCCGCGCTGTCGTACGAAACGCAAAAGGCGATTCTGAAAGAGCAGTTCGGAATGAATCAGCTTCTTTCCGAGGCTGGCACGTACGCGTCGGACGAGCTTTGGCCCATAACCCCGTTTCATATGCAATCGTATCAGATTACCCAAAACGTTCCCGGGTTGGAAAACGACCAGACGGTTCAGCCCCTGGCAGGGTCGATTGATCAGGAATTCAGCCTGATGAACCAAACCCGCTCGGCGTTAGAGCAGGCGTCAGCCGTCGTAGAACGCGACGCCGCTTCCGAAACAGCGTCGTTCAAAGATATTATTACAGAGCTTCAGACGGAATTCTATTTTGCAGACGCGTTCGTCAACCAGACGGCGGAATACAATTTCTCAATCGGCAACTACGTTCAGCGATGGATGTACGCTCGTAAAAACCCGCTGTCCCTGGAAGACTTCTGCCAGTCCATCGTCTCGAAAATGGAGTAGGTTAGCCAATAGATGAAAGGCGGTAATGAAGCGACCAACGGTGCGGAGCCGCACGGGCGAGTTGATGAGGTTTTGCCTCCGAAAAAGCTGATTTCGGCGCGACCCACTTCCAATCAGGAACCGACCTTGTCGGCGGAATTACGCATTCGCCGTTAGGCGAACAACATATCCCGTTGTTACATTCTTTACAACTCTTTCTGCAATTGCGCGAACACCATCAGCGCGACGATCAAATACGTATGGTTGGCGCCGTTGTTGTGATCGTCAATAATCCAGCGGAGCGTGTCCGGGTTGAACAAGCCGGAATCGAGGTTTCGTTCGCTCAAGACGAGCTGACCGACGTAGTCTTTCAGTTCCCGGCGCAGCCAAAGCCCCATGCGTTCGTACGGCTGGTATCCCGGCGCGCCGAGTTTGGCAAGAACGCGCTGAATGAAATGGCTGACTTCCTGCCGCATCGGCGACGCCCCAATATACGTACCCGTGTTGACGTTTTTGACCTTGAGGAAGTCCGGACGGAACTTCTCCAGAATTCGCTTTTCAATCGTTTCGCCCATGCACATCGATCGCGGAGCGGAGAACAGGCGTTCGTGCATCGTCTTATCCAGAAACGGCAGCCGGACTTCAATTCTCGACCCGAATTTTTTCATCGACAGCGCAATCTCCCGATGAACGCGCATGTCGAGGAACAGCTGCCAGAGAATCGCCGCCGGTTCCGATCCGTCGGCGCACGCAGAGAACATGTCGTCCAGACCCGCCGCGTCCATCTCATTGAACTGACTTTGTGACACGCCCTTAAGCAGCGGTTTGTCGACGCCGTCGAGCATGTACGACTTGAGATGCCCTGCCGCCCAGTTAAAAACCGCCTGGCGTGAATTGAGTTGTGACAGTTCCGATTCCTTGAGCGAAAACGCATACGCCTTGGTCAGATGGAACAGCTCGCCAGCGTGCCCGCGCAAAAGGACTTTGACGTTCTTTGACCGATAATAGTCCAGCGTCGGAATGACGATAGCCGTTGAGAGATACTGCCCGTCCGTCAGACGAACCATTTCTTCAAAATGCCTGGGATAGTCCCTCAGAAAATCGGTGTTCAGGGCATAATTGAAATGCGTCGTTCCAAACCGCTTTGCCAGCTGAGCCGCCAGCTTGTGGTCGCCGCAGCCGGGAATTCCCATTGCAATGGAAACAATGTCCTGCGGGGAATCCGTTTGAATGCACGCTAAAATGCTGCGAGCGTCCAAGCCGCCGGACAGACTCACGCCCAGATTCGGCGTGTTGAGCGAGTCTCGCTGAACGGACTCGTAAAACGCATCTGCAATCGCGTCCGCCTGATCCGATTCCGACTGCGTCGATAAAACCGCGCTGTGCGTGAAATCGGAGGCGTACTGACGCTTTGTCAGCGTTCCCGACGCAGCGTCAAAAATCAAATGAGACCGCGGCGCTGGCACGCGAATGGATTCAAACGACGTCCGGTCGCCGACGTACTGACCGTACGTAAAGAACTGGGCGACGCCCTGTTTGTCAAACTCGCGGCTGACGGCAGGGTTTTGCGTCAAAGCCAGCAAATCGGACGAGAACAAAAACTGCCCGCCGCAGAGCGTATAGTACAGCGGGGACGACCCGTAGAAGTCGGTAAACAGATGAAGCCTGCCCTCCGCCTCGTCCCAGACGGCTATATTAAATCGACCGTGAACCTGGGCGAAGAACTCGTCAATCGTTCCCGCCGCCCTCCGCCGCGCGAACTCTTCCGCAACAATCCGAGCCGGGCAGGCGTTTGCGTTGGCGACCAACCCCGCCGGGGCGGAAAGCTCTCCGTGCAAAACGACTTTGACCGTCCCGTCAGACGACGTTACCGGCTGCAATTCAGACGGGTATGCGTTCAAGTCAATGCGACCTAGCACGCCGCGCGAGAAGACCTCGTCGTTACAAACATAGTCCGGTAAAAACCGCCCGTACTGGAACATGGAAGACCACGAATCCAATCTCGGCGGCGTTACAGCTGCGTCTACAATTCCGTATATTCCTGGCATGATAATATTGTTAGTTGTGATTGAAAGGCGGTAATGGAGCGAACAACGTGAGCGTAATTACGCTTTCGCCGTCAGGCGAACATTTTTCTGGCGCTTGCCTAAGCGTAACTTCGTTCGCTGCGCTCACTCCGTTACCGCCTTTCATTTTTTTGCCTCCACCTTCATCTCACCCCAGATGGCGCGGTCGTCAACGGGGGAATCGTCGGCGAAATCGACAACCAGGTCAAGGCGTTTCTTGCCGTTCAGGGGGATGTCAATTTTAACCGGAGCGTCCGTTGCCGACAGCGTCCACGTTCCAGCCAACGCGCCATCGGTAAAAATGCGAAACCGCACAGACCCGGTTTTGACTCCGTACGGTCGAGCGACATACCCGGTCAGATGAACGTCCGGCATTGGGAGGATTTTATTTAAAAGCAAGTTTCCCAAATCGGTTAACTTAAACGTCAGTCGGGACGACGCGGCAACGCCGAACCCGTGCAGATAATATTGACCTGTATTGGCGCGAAGCCGTCCGCCGTTGACGTCTGCGTTGTCGCGATGCGACTTCGACGGAGCAGACCAGAACGGAATCTGCGCCGTCTGCGCCGGACCAAGCTCGTCCAGCCATCCGACGTTAACCGGAGGAAGCGCTGTTACAATTTCCGACTCGTCAAACTCGTACGTCGTTTCGCTCCACGGGAACTTGACTGTAACAACCCCGTTTTCCGTTTTCATCGAATTCGCAAAAAAAATCGCCCCGTCTTGAGTCGTAAAGACCCAACGATGATAATTGATAAAAAATACCTTCTTATTAAAAATCAGCGCTCTGATTTGTACGACGGGAAGCGTCTGATCGTCATGATGCGTAGTAGAATGGTATTTTAATACGAATCCGTCCAATCCCTGAAAAAAACCAGAATAGCTTTTTCCAGCAGCGTCAATTATCAAGTCGGTTGGGCTGGCTTTACGCATATCCCGATTCACCAGAACCTCTTCCGCTACGTCCGGAACGGGTCGAGAGAAAACGATTCCCGCCAACGAGGAATAGGGAATCGTCATCTGTTCCGGCTTGGACAGACGCGTCAGCTGAACATTCTCTCTTGTCAAGCTGGTTACGGCGCACGGTATAACGGTACCGTCCATCAGAACGACCAGGTGCGGAAGATGACGGCTAAAGGACTGAGCCTGCGCCGGCGCGCCGACGCCAAACAGCGCGACACTCGCGAACGTCAACAGTAAGATTATTCTCCTCATATACGTAATTGTATTAATTATCGGACAATTCGCAAGGCGGGAGGGGAAGCCAATTAGCAATTAGCAATTAGCAATTAATAATTCGGAATTCGGAATGCGGAATTAGGAATTAGGCGAGGCTGCGCCTCGCCGCCTTGAAAAAACTTTCGGTCGCCAGCAAGCTGGCTCCCTTTTAGGGAAGTTTTTTCAAGTTTAATTAAAGAGGGGAAAACCTTTTTTGAAAAAAAGGTTCTTCCCCTCAAACTCCCCTTTCCAAAAAACTTTAGTAAGGGGAGAATATAAAGTAAGAACGTTGTTAACCAATCGGCGAAAATCCGTCTAATCCGTAAAATCCGTGTGCGGACGACCTGCACATAACCTTCGTTACTAATCACTAATTACCCGATAAAACGCCGGTTTGGGGTTGTTGTCCCGGTCGAACAAAAGTGGGTAGTCTTTTCTCCCGCGGCGGGGAAATCCCGACAGCCAGGAGTAGCGGTCGGACGCGCCCCAGAATGTAACAGCAGTAATCTTGTCGGCGTTTTTAACCAGAACGGCAAACGCCTTCGCGTAGGCGTCCGCCTGCTTTTGAGCGATTTCCGGCGTGTACTCGTGTTCCTGACGCGCCTGATTCTGTCGTAACGCGTCGGGGCCGTGGTAGTTGGAATACGTCGTCATGTCAAGTTCCGTAATCTGAACTTCCAAGCCCAGCTCGGTAAAGGCGTCAATTGACTTTTGCAGTTCTTCCGGGCTGAAACTCTCGATATTCCAGTGCGCCTGCATGCCGACGCCGTCAATGGGAACGCCGGCGTCGATAAGCGATTTGAGCATCTTCACCGCCCGGGCGCGTTTGCCGGGATTGATCAGATTGTAATCGTTATAGAACAGTTTAATATTCGGGTCGATTTTATGCGCCGTTCGGAACGCTTGAGCGATAAAGTCTTCCCCGCATATTTCGTACCATGGGCTATGCTTTCGATAAACGTCGTCGCCCCAGTCCGCCAGCGCCTCGTTGACAACGTCCCAGCAGTACACCTTGCCCTTGAAATGCGTCAGAACCTTTGTCATGTACTCTTCCATGCGCTCATAGAGGGCTTCCTTTGTCAGCCGCTGTCCGTTCTCATCCTGGAAGAACGACTGCGGGGTTTGGCTGTGCCAGACGAGCGTATGCCCGCGCATTTTCATGCCGTGTTCCTGAGCGAACGCAACCAGCGCGTCCGCCTGATCGAAACTGTAGTTCCCGTCCGGACGGTAAATCGCTTCCGGCTTCATGCAGTTTTCAGCGGTGAGGCTGTTGAACTGCCGAGCGATATGCGCCGACAATTCTGGATTGCGAAACTGGAACGGCGTTACAGCGCAGCCGACGTCGAACTTCCCGGCAAACTTGTCCTTAAGCGTTTGGACGGCTGAGAAATCTTCCGCCGCTGCGTCCAGACCGACTCGATACCAGTCAAAGTCCGCCGTTCCGCCGGGCGTTTGAGTAGAGAAATAAAACAGACCGAATCGGTATCCCATAAAATGCGGGAGCGTATAGGACATTTTCAATTCTTCCGGAACGGTCGTCCAGGACGAACCGTCGAGCGAATAGCTGAATCGGGCGCTGTCCGTTTGAGCGCGGAAATCGCAGGAGATTTTCAGATAAACGACATTCTCGTCAAACTCCCGGACGACCGTTTCGACCTTCTGTCCGTTGTTGCGTCTGTCGTTTAGGACGGTAACCAGCTTGTTCTTCCCGCCGTCTTTTTTAACGCTGATAAACCCATAGAACCGTTGCAGCGCGACCAGACCCGCGTAGTCGCCGTCGCGAAGGGCAGAACAATCCAGCTTGACAACCGCGGCGCAGGTTGGTCCGAACGTCCGCTGCGTGAGCGTGTTGCGCGCTTGCGTTACGTCGCTGTCAACGCGGCTGGTTTTAAGGCGAAGCCAGCCTTCCCGTTCGGTCAGCGACCAGTCGTCCAGAACCGGGTTGTGATTCCACTGCCAGGCGGGATTGAGCGCTGGGGAATTGAACTCGTCGCTTGTAACAATATCCGGAATCTGACTGTTATGGGCGGGCAAAGAATCGATTTTCTCCGGGACTTTGCCGTCGACGCCCAAAACGGGCCAGCCGTCCACCCATTCTACCGGCATGACGTAAGGCATACGTCCGACCGCGCCGGCGTCACGGAAAAGAACCGCCATCCATTTGCCGTCCGGCGTGTCGAAAATGCCGCCTTGAGCGATGCCGCGATCGTGCATGCAGACGCGGGTTTCGTACGGTCCGGTAATTTTATCGGCGCGAGAAACGACTTCCGTTCTCATGTCGCCGCCAGGCCAGGTTATGTTGAACAGATAATACTTTCCGTTTACTTTGAACATTTGCGAGCCTTCGCCCAGCCCGCCGCGGCCGTTGGCGGCTCGGCAGACGTCGCGAATAATCGGCTGGTCAACGCCGCCGTCCAGAACGCCGGAGCAGTCCGGCTTGAGTTCCCGAATCCGAATCGTCCCGGCGCCGTAAATCATATAGACGCGCCCGTCGTCGTCAAAAAACAGGGACGAATCGTGCAGCATGGGGTCAAAGGACTTCATTTCCCATTTGCCGGACAGGGGGTCGTCGGTTGTAAAGACGTACGTCTTGCGCGTTGTTACAGCAAAGGTCGAGACGTAAAACTTGCCGTCGTGAAACCGCAGACTGCTTGCCCACGTTCCGCGCCCGTACTCGTTTTTCCCGTTGTTGAGGTTGAGCGAATCCATATCCGCCAGGTTCCCGTGCGCGTACGACGCCAGTTTCCAGTTGACCAAGTCCTTGGAATAGTAAATCGGCAGTCCGGGCGACAGGTGCATGGTCGTCGAACTCATATAGTACGTATCGCCGACGCGAAGAACGGACGTGTCAGGCACGTCCGCCCAGATAATCGGATTGGTCTGCTGAACGCGTTCCGGCTCTTGAGCGAACGCCGTCTGAACGAACAAACCCGCCAAAAGAGCGGCAAAAATCAGGATTCTTTTCATGATAGCTTTTGATATGGGGGGAAGTAAAGGAAACGGGATAAAACGCAACATTTTAACGTTTATTTTTCGATTATACCAAGACGTAAAACAGATTGCAATGCACTATTGCGTAAAATTTGTTGTCTTTTTGCAATTAAGATGAGCGCTTGCTCGGGGAATGCGGCGCCCCTAGGCGCCGCCTTGTCCAAAGTCCCGCTGAAATACAATGTCGTAGCCGAAAACGATTCCGGGTCGCGGACGAGGTCCGCAAAAGATTTTAAGCCGCAAAGAACGCAAAGGACGCAAAGTAATGGATGACGGTAACGAATTTAATGAAAGGCGGTAACGGAGCGAACGCAGTGAGCGTAGTTACGCTTTGTTCGAATCGTGCATACCAAATCGACGAAGCCGAAAACGATTCTGGATCGCGGATAAAATCCGCCGAAGAAATTTAAAAACACGAAAAGGCGACGACGGAAGTGTTGCCACTCCAAAGCTTGATACCAATAACGTGTTAGCCGTACGATAATACAAACTTGTCCCTATTTCCTATGCCACCACGCCCTTGAAAACCACGGAACAGGACAGTCCTTAAATGCTTCTTGTCCAATCTTCCTCACGCTTCTGGGAATTACCACGGATGTTAAGGAACTACAACCACTGAACGCCCCGTCTCCAATCTCCGTTACGCCTTCGGGAATTACCATGGATGTTAAGGAGCTACAATTAATAAATGCAAAGCCTCCAATCTCCGTTACGCCTTCGGGAATTGCCACGAATGTTAAGTATCTACAATTCCGGAACGCACCCTCTCCAATCTCCGTTACGCTTTTGGGAATTACCACAGATGTTAAGGAACTACAATCACGGAACGCATCGACTCCAATCTCTGTTACGCCTTTAGGAATATGATATGTCTTTGCAGATGCAAGGCAAGCTACCAACTTTTTCCCATCTTTTGTCAGCAAGCCGACGCCATCGCGTTTGAAATATGGATGTGAAGAAGAAATCATCCATTTCTTCAATGCTGTACAGTGTATAAATGCTGATGGTTTAATTATTCTTACGCTATCGGGAATTATCACAGACGTTAAGGAACTACAATGACAGAATGCTCCTTGTTCAATCTTCTTTACGCCTTTTGGAATTACCACGGATATTAAGGAACTACATTGACGAAAAGCCCATTCCCCAATCACTGTCGTACTCTCGGGAATTACGACTTCAGTTTCTTTTCCGATGAATTCTATGATTTTTGTCTCGTTCCATTTGAAAGAAGAGCGACTGGTTGGGGAGAGTTTTTTATCCTGAATCGGCTGACTCTGTTCGATTTGAGCCGGTGGAACGGTTGTATTCTTATTCTCAATTGTCGGTTTTTGATAATCTTTGTCCTGAGAGATTTCCGACCACTTGGCAATGGAGTCCCCGTATGAAACAAACACATCGCCAGTTGCCAACGGCGACACGTCGTCTGTTTCCAATGGCCACGTTATCGCTACATACGGCAAATGAATATCGCCTTCGATCTTATAGAACGGCGTCTGCTCCTTGCCCAGTTCCATGGCGGTTTTCTCGATATTGCTGCTGATATAGCTGACGATCTGCAAAACGCTGGTACAGCGTATATTCATTGCGTCGAGAAGGTGCGCGGTAAACAGACCGTGCTGGCGAGCGTCCCATTCGTACGCGCTCTGCCCTTCTTTGCAGGAGTTGAGAATCGCTACGTTGGACTGAAAATTCGGAATCTGCGTTTTTCTTCTAAAAACGATGTCTCGAGCAGCGTTTTCCATGCTCGCTTTGTCGGAAGCGGTAAGCGTTTCCGCCTCGCCCCGGTCGTGAATCGTCTGGCAACAGTCCAGAATCAAACACGTATTTTTCGCATGAATATTAGCAAGAAGTTCCTGAAGTTCGTCAAAGGGCAGTCCCTGACGTTCCGCTCTGGCTGTCATAACGTCCAGCGGGCAGAGATACCGTTTGCCGTTACGGAACAAACCGTGTCCCCAAAAGCCGAAAATAAACAGGTCGAGTTCCTGATTCGCCAGTTTTTCTAAATGATCCTCTATAATATAGCGGTTCGTCGGCTTGAACAGACCCGGTCTGGCGTCGGTTAAGAGCATAACCTCGTTGTCTGAAAAACAGTAGTTCTGCCTGAGCGAGTTCGCCACCGCTTCCGCATCCTGACGGGCGTACTTCAATCCCGGTAAAATCTGGTATTCGTTGATTCCGATTAGCAAAGCCTGCTTTTTCATGGGGGAGTCTGACATGGGAATATAATCTCCAAAAGAATAATTTTTATATATGATAATTATAACAAAGAATTGTGAAAACTGTAACAGGGGGGAGGAGGAAAAAAGAGCGACGTTAATTTTTCTTGTATCGCTTCAGTAACATTTCCTCCCGTCCCCCAAAATGGAGGACGAGAGGAAATGTGTGTTTGACGATATTTGTTCTTTTTGTATTCCGGTTTCTGTGGGTTTCACCCACGGCTATTAATATTGAACCGCTACGCGGTTCTTTGCAGGCGTTGCCTGCGCTTGAAAAAACTTAGGTCGCCAGCAAGCTGGCTCCCTTTTTAGGGAAGTTTTTTCAAGTTTAATTAAGAGGGGAAAACCTTTTTTGAAAAAAAGGTTCTTCCCCTCAAACTCCCCTTTCCAAAAAACTTTAGTAAGGGGAGAAAAGCAGTAAAGGACGACGAATAACCAATCGGCGAAAATCCGCCTAATCCGTCAAATCCGTGTGCGGGTTGCCCCGCGCATAACGCCGACCGCGCTACTTCGTCAGCGTCAGGATACCGAACGACTGCGGGTTCCAGACGGGCGTCAGACCTTCGCCCCAAAGCAGGTACGCTTCTGGAGCGTCGGAGGAGTCCGCGTCGGTCAGGCGCAGCGACAGCCCCAGCTTCGTTCCCAGCGTTCCTTTCGCGCCGCCCAAGTCTGACCACGGCATCGCGATTTCGTACGTCGTCTTGTTGCCATTCCGTGTAACAGCGATGTCGTATTCGGACGAGTCTTTGGTCAGCTGACCGGATTTCAGTCCGCCGGAGAATTCCGCTGGTCGATAGAGCGAATGTTTTCCGCTTCCTCCGCCGGGCGAGGCGGGGCTGACGTCAAAGCAGAACGCCTTTCCGTCTTCTCCCGGCAGCCGATTGAGCGGATGAATAGCTATTCTCACCGCGTCGCCGGCAATGCCCTTGGCGTCGGACTTCTCGCGATGTTTGTCGTCAATAACTTCAATTCCAACGTAGAGGAACTGCTCGTCGTAGTTGAAATAGACAACGCCGCTGCAGTTGTCAGGCGTCCATTTGTACGCTTTGTTTACCGACCGAACCTGATTTCTGCCCAGCAGAGGAATCGGCGCGGACAGGTCGAAGTCGCTCAGGTCGCCGTCAATTGTTCGTTTCTCTCCTGACTTGACCTGCGGTGCAAATGCGACGTAGTCGGAGCCCTCGTAGGGAACGAGAATGGCGTTGTCGATCATCGACCAGCCGTCTCCCTTGCAGACCGGAGCGGCGGAAACTCTCGTCGCCCCGTCAGGCAGTTCAAGCCGTTTGCTGAAGACCTGCCAGCAGTCCTGAGTATTGGGCGCCTGGAACACCTGAAGCCAATGCCACGTCCAGGATTTGCCGTCTGCCGTAGACCCGCCGAAGTTGGAGCCGGTCGCCAGGTTGTCGGATTTAATCCAGAAGCTGTACACGTACTCTCCGCCCGAGACCGGGATTTTCGGGAGGTTCTGATACATGTTGTAATACGACCCGTGCGTCTTTTCAAAGCGGATAACGTACTTTCCGTGCCCCGGTTCGTTGGGGTTGTTGAATTCCGTTCTGACGCCCTGTTTTCCCGTTCCGCCCCATTCAGCCGCGGCGGCGGGATCGCCGGCTGCCTGTTCAAATCCCGGGTTGAGAAGCAGGTTTCCAATCTGATCCGGGTTGACCGCATTGACAACAAGTTTTCGGACGAACGTTCCCTGCAGCGTCTTTGACGCAGCGTCGGCGTATCGCAATGTAACAGTCGTGGGCGTCGCGCCGTTGGGGACGCTGTCGATTTTCAGCAGCTGCGTTACAGTTTCGCCCGGCTTGAGTTCAACCGTTACGCCCTTGCCGCCGTTGGGGGCGACGTTTTTATCCAAACGAACGTTAACCAGAATCGGCTTCTTCAAAAGGTTTGACAGGCGAACGGGAACTTCAAGAGCGCTGCTGGCAATGCCTGTAACAGTCGGAACAGCCGCCTCCGATCCCGGGAAGGACAGAATCAGCGCCGCTTTAATCGCCTGAACGTCTCCGCCAACGACGATATAGGGGCTGGACGTCAACGTTAGTTTCGTCACACCGGACTGCGGAAGCGGGGTTTCGTTCCCCTGCTGATCGACCATCGCCTTGGGATTGAATCCGTTGGGAAGCGTTACAGTTTCCCCGTCCTTCTCGTTCGTCGAAACGATCAGAACCGGGGTTCCGTCCGGCTTTTCAAACAGCTTGAGGGAATCGGACTTGCCCAGCGAGATTTCCCCGACGGGTTTGGCGTTTCCAATCGCGTTGATAAGAACCGCCAGCGCGGCGGCGCCGGGTCGCGGGCTCATATCGCCCCAGAAATGGCTCCAGTCGCCAGCAGCGGCTCCTTCGCCGCCAAAGAGAACGATGTGTTCGCAGCCAGCAAGCAGCTCGTCCGGGAAATGAGAGAAGTAGTAATCTCCCTGCGCCGTGTTTTTCATCGCTTCCGACAGCGGCATTCCCCACGTGGACTGCGTTCCGCCCAGCGCGGTTTCGTTGTCCCAAACAGCAACCTTGTCAGCGCACCCGACAGCAGCCAGGTCGCGCTTGGCGCCGCGAACAGACGAGCCGGTTCCGTAATGGACGGGCAGAATATCGATGTATTCGCCCACGCCGGCGGCTAAAAGATTTTGTCGGAACGTTTGCGGCCACAGACCGCCTGCCAGCTGGTTGCGGAGCTTCGGATTGACGCGTTTCGCCGCTTCAGCCCCGACCCGGCACAGCATGGCGTAGTCCGCCACCGGGTCAGCGCAAGTGTCGCCCGGCACGATTTCGTTTTGCCATTCAAAGCCGATAATGTCGTTTTTGAACTCCGTTGCGAGGCGGGTTATAAAGCGTCGAACGTCTTTCTCGTCCAGCGGCATGGCGGAGAACGCTTTTCCGTACGACTTCTCCGACTGAATCGCCCAGATCGGAATGCCGTCAATCAGCAGCCACGGACGAATTCCGTTTTTATTGCAAACGTCGATACTGTTACGAAGACTCTTCCACGCGGCTTCGTTGTACTGACCGCGGGCGGGTTCGAGACTTCCCCAGTTGATCCAGGCGCGGCAGGAACTCAGACCCAGCATTCGGTTGGCTTTCGCCGCCTCTTCAGACCCGAAAAACTTCTGACCGCCAAAGGGCGTCGGGCCGTTCCCGATAGTCTTTTTCATGTCTGGAATGCGGGCGAAGGTAACCTCGCGAGCTTCCGCGCCGGGCAGTTCCGCTCTGAGCAGGAACGTTCCCTTTTCGTCAATATTAATTGGAATGGACGTCGGCTTGCCGCTGGGGTCAGGGAAATCGACAGCGCCTTGAGCAACCGTCTTCCCCTTGACGTTTGTAACAGTCCAGTTGAGCTTGGCGGGCTTCATGCCCTCGGCTTTATTCAGAGGCGTCGCCTGCATGACGACTTTCTGATCGTAGGTGAAGAGATTTCCCGGCGTTGTCGCATCGAGTTCAAACCAGCCGTTGGCTCGGGCAAAGCCCGGCAGACCGTGACGAATCGACCACGGCCAGTTTTTGTCGTCATGCCCGCGGAACTGGGCGATTAACAGCAGCGAGTCCCCGTACTTGCCTTTTTCCGGCTCTGCGGCGGCGTACGGCTTAGGCAGCTTGAACGTCCAGCTTCCCTTGGCTCGTTTTCCGATTTCGCACTTGAAATTGGGCGCGCCGACGCCGTGATAATTGTGGTGTGTGCGGTTAGTCGTATATTTCCCGTCGGGACAGTCCACCCACGGACCGACAACCCACAGGACGATTTCCGTCCCGCCCCAGTCGTCGGACTTGTCGACGTAATACTCAAACGGGACGACGACCGTCTCCCCTTCTTTCCAGACAGGCTCGCCGCCGTCTTCAGACTGCGCCTTACCGACGACAATCCAGCTCTTTTTGAGCGTCGCGGTATCCGGTCGGAACGTCGACTTGATTTCGTCGTTCACCAACGGCAGAATAATCGGGCCGTTGTACGCTCTGAGTTCAGCTTCATCCCAGCCTTTGGTCGTGAGATAATAAATCGGCTGAACACCCTGGTCGTCCGACTTGTATGGCGGCATTGTATACCGGAACGTGAGCGTCTTGCCTTCCTGCGCCGGCTGCGGGGCGCCGCCCCACGCGGCGTATCCGATATACTGTCCCGGTTTGGCGTGATGAATATCCCCGCCGATCAATTTACCAGCTGGAATCTTTTTGGGTGTAACATAGACCTCAAACTTCTGACCGGGTACGGCTTTTTCTGGATAGTCGATTGTCAGCCAATCCAACTCTGCCTTTTTTCTCGCCGATTCCTGAGCCAGCGCAGACGCGGTCAATACCGCCACCGCCAACGCTGCAAGCGTAATTCGTTTAAATTGAGCAATAGAAATCATTTCTTCGCCTCGTTGAAAATATGGGGAAAACTGAATAACCTCTCGACGCGGATTTACGTCGATAAGATTATTGTATACAAAAAGAAATTAAATTGCAACCCCCCGGGGCGGCGAGGCGCCGCTCCCAGTCCGCGCTGCCGCGGTGCGAAGGCGCACACCCAGAAGCCAATACTCGCTCCCGTTGGTCGCTTTCGTTATTGATAATACTATGTTTTTCTCCCCTTGCTAAAGTTTTTTGGAAAGGGGAGTTTGAGGGGAAGAACCTTTTTTTCAAAAAAGGTTTTCCCCTCTTAATTAAACTTGAAAAAACTTGCCTAAAAGGGAGCCAGCTTGCTGGCGACCTAAGTTTTTTCAAGTTGGCGGCTGAGACAGCCGCGATCCAGAGGGTCGGAGAGGTTCTTTTATATAAAGAGTTTGTCTTGTAACAGAAAGGCGCCCGAGGGAGGGCGCCATCCGTGAAGGTTTTCGGCTGCGAAATAGAATCTATTGCAGGGCTTTGGTTAAGGCGGCGCCTATTGGCGCCGCACTCCCCGACCGTCACATTTACCTGCGTTTGCGCCAGAACAGCAGTCCGGCAGCGCCGAGGATCATCAACGCCCACGTTGACGGTTCGGGAACAGGGGGTGTATAGCCAAGTCCGACAAGGTATATGCCTTCTCCCGCTACGCCCTGGAGTTCAAACAATTCTGGATAGTTACGCAATAGATAAGTGTAATCGTCGGTGACAATTTGCGAAGCGCCTGGATTGGGACCGATTCTTTCATCTGCAATTAGCAGATATTTTGCGCCTTTTTCAGCCCATTGTTCGGCATCGCCTGCCAAAAAATCCAGTTCAATAAAAGAGCCGGTTTGAGGTTTGAACTGAATGGCGTCGTTACGCGCATTCTTGTCAATTGTGAGGACGTCGTGGTTGGCGCCGGAATAGGAATCGAATTCAAACAGGATTGTACTTCCGGATTCTAAAACTATCGGTGATTTAAGAATCGCTTCGCCAATCGTACCGCTGTCGGATAATCCCGGCGAGAACGTCGCGCCGTCTTTAACGATTATTCCTGATCCAAGATAAGAGTCAAAATAACCCTGATAGTCAACTCTTCCTGAAGAAATAACAAAGCTTTCGGCTTTTACTGCTCCTGCAGCTGCCGTATATACTTGCAAGGCTCCAGGACCTGTTTTCTCAATCGTCCCGAAGTATCTATCGTATGATACAGGAGACGATGATTCGTAACCGATAATTTTTTTCCCATCGGTAAGGTTGAGTCGTTTGGTTCCGTTTTTGACATTATACTCCACCACAGAATTGTTATTGTCAATATATACACTTGCATTTGAATTAATGGCATCGTCTGTTAAAACAAGACGCGTCCCGAACCGGACTGCGTATATACCGGAAAACGTGTTGTTCCCTGATAAAGTTAGAGAATTAACGCCAGGCGTTTTACTGGCGCTATACACGGCAAAAATAAGTCCCTCTCCTTGTACTACGCCAGAGAATTCTGTATGTTGACCGTCAGTCAGACTGACGCCAAAAGATTTCCCAGAATTGATAACAATGTTTCCGGAGCCTTGTAAATTATACATCACAGTATTTGCTGTAGAAGCTTTATCCAAGCCATGTGCATTTACGTTTGAAATAAATGTAGCGCCTTCTGACATGACAAGATAGGCTGAAAACTGATTATTAGAGTCGGAGCCGTTGAAATCAATCGTTCCATCCTGGAGCTTGATAGTCGGATTATTCATAACAAGCGCTCCAGTTACTTTCCATGTACCGCCGCCTGTTTTGATAATTTCATTAACGCCTCCCATAAGCATTAAATTAGAGGTCGTTTCGGTTGTACCTTCAGCAACGTTAGCCGTGTACGTTGATGGTCCGGATATATAGCCATCAGGAACGTTTCCGAAGACAACGCCTTGCCAAAGGGCAAGCAGGGCGGCAAAGAGAACGATTGCAAACCGCGAGACGTTACTCCGCATTAAAACACTGGATGCAGGCAGGGTGTTAGATTGCGTATTGATCATTTTTTTCTCCTTCATGGATAAATCAGACCGTAATATTTTCCCCTCATGGAAAAACTGGGTATTATAGACGGCGGATGACTTTTTCTATTAAGCTGAAAAAGCGTTTTGCCGCTGAACGCAATTCCAGACGGCAAAATGTTTTCAGTAAATAAATATCCGTATCAGATACCCACTGTAGAGTTTATCGGAATTTTAGAATTTTTTCTTTTGGAGCTTTTTCAGACAAAACAGCCCCGCAACGCCGAGAATCAGCAGCGCCCAGGTCGACGGTTCAGGAACGGCGTTCGCGTCGATGTATCGACGTCCGGTAATGGCGTACTTGCCGGAATAAGCGCCGCTGGTAAGCTGAACGTACTCCAAATTGTTGAAATCGCTCGAACGAACGTATTTGCTAATAAAATCGTTTTTAATCGTAGAGCTGTTAGCTCCATGCAAAACGGCGGTGAACTCCTCGCCATCCTGCAGCGTGCAGTCGTCCGTCGCTGCCAGATAAACGATGCTGCCATCGTGCAATTCAAGATTGCCATAATCAACAATCAGCACGTCATTCTGGTCAGCGTCAGTCCCGCGGATTTCCATCAACAACTCAGCGCCAGCTTCATTGAGAATAAAACCGCCGCCGTATGTCTGATCGCCAATTATAAGCGCCCCAGGCGAGTTGCCAGGCGAGAACGTTGCGCCAGAGTCTACAGACAGCAGACCTTTGAAATATCCTTGCATATCCAAACGTCCGGAAGAAACAAACATACTTTCAGCCGAAATCATTCCCTGAGTTTCCGATACAATCTTCAGCGTACCATCTCCGGTTTTCTTGATGTCTCCCGTCCCAAAGATTTTGTTAGCGTTGGTGATTGTCATGCTTTTTAAATCGTTCCGATCAACGAACAGTTCCAGCGTACCTTTCGTAATGATGCCATCGTTGTTGGATTTGACGACTTCAATCTGACCGTATGTTGTAAGGGCTTCGTCTCTTAATTGCACTACGCCATCTAAAACGGTGATTTTAGCGGTATACGTATTGGCGCTAGTGTCTGGATCATAAAACGATCCAGAAAAAACAACAACGCCTTTGCCTAATTTATCAATGCCCTGGGTTGTGTCATTAGCTTTATAAATAGAGCTTGTAAATTCCAGCCGAGCGTTATCATCTACATCAATGTTTAACAGGTGCCCTTCACGGACTTTAATCGGAACGGAAATGGTTGAAGGGGTGGACGAGGCATTGACATGAATAGACGTCCCGGTTTTCATTTCAATTCCTTTACAATTACTAACGAGAGATTTGATCTTGCCTCCGGTTAAAATTACCTTTTTATTCATAAAGGTCTGGTTATTTTTCGAATTCAATTGCAGCGTTCCGCCTTTAATGTCAAGGGTTACTTTGGCGCCGCCATTGCCAAAAGAGTCTTGTGCATTGCAGGCAAGCGTTGCGCCTGCTTTAATAGTTACAGTTTTACCTTCGCCAAAGCGATCAGAACCAGTAATTTGATTATTCAACAGGATGGTTCCCTCGCTAACCTCAACGTTGCAATTGATTGATTGATTTTCTTTCGACGTAAGGGTCAGCGTTTTATCGCCAGTTTTAATCAGTTCGCCCTGGCTACTGGTAATTGTCCCCGCGAACGTTGTATTGGAAGTGTTATTAACGGTTAAATTGTGATTGCCATTATTGGTTATATTGCCATTAGCGGCAATCAAAGCCCCTGGAACTGATACATCTACAGTTATAGGTTTACCCTGCTCGTCAGTTTCACCTGTTTCCTTTTTAACGCTGCTTGGCGGGTTATAAGTCAGATTATTCAGTCTTCCGCCTTCATTGAGAACCAGATTGCCTGATATCAGTTTAACAGTCTTGTCATCGTAATCGTAATACGCTCTGCCATTAAAAGTAAAAGAACTGTCGTCTGTACAGTTTAACGGAGCGTTAAACGTCTGATCCGCGCGGATAGTTATGTCGCCAGAGCTGGTTATACTGGAAGCGTTAACAAAAACATCCTCAGCTTCAAAGGATAGACTGGATTTATTATCAATAACAACTGAACCACTAAATAAGTTTGAAGAGCTGGCAAGATGAAAACCGATTCTCGTTTCTCTGAAAGCGGTTTTAAAATTCAGCGTTCCCGACCCGGCAATACTGCTTTCAATCGTCAACAAACGATCCTCATGTGACGACTCATCGTTAATCATAACAGTAGCGTTTCCGTTGACTGTTATGGCTCCTTGAAGCGTTACATGCGAATTAAAGAGACCTTGATCAATGACTCCATTGCCGAGAACCAGATTGTCTATTTTAACTGATTCACATTTAAGATTAAGATACCCTGTATCAAATTCGCTGGCATTATGATTATACCCAATATACAACTTGTTATACTCGCCAGATTCGTTATAGGGAAAAGTTTGAGGGGTATCAACTTCTGGCGTTCTTAACATATAACCATCGCCAACGGCAAAAATACAGCCGTTGACATTGTCTGGAATATTGGAAGGGGAGGAGCCATCAGCGTTAGACCAGTAATCTGACGTTGACCAGTTTAAACTATGATCATTTAGTTGATCTGAATTCAAATAATAAACCGGTGGTTCAGCTAAAGCAGACGACGAAAAAAGAATTGCGTCAATTCCAAATGTCAATAAAAGGATAGCTGCAATGCTAAGATAACTCTGCAACAGTAGGCAATATTTATCGAATTTTCTATAAATATCGGTATCCATATATACTTCTGACTCAATCTATCCCTAAAAGTTCCATAATTGAGTCTCCATTTCCCATAAAATATATGTAATGGCACATATTATATCTAGAATCGACTTTTTTAAAGGGGCAGTATAGCGATTTAGCGAAAAAAACTCAAAAATTTGAGAAACATAGATAATACAGACAAGACGGGTAATGTGTAATAGTAAACAGATATGAGCTAGTACAGAAAAGTCGGTATATTTTACGCATAAGGAAGCGTGTATATTCTTACACGCTTCCTGAGTTGTCTTTTTTAATTCAACTACGTCCGGCGGCGAACAGCGACTTCAAACGGGAGCAAGACGGCAGACGTTTTGGCCGTTCTGTCCCCGCCGTAGACTGGCGATTCCGTCGTCAGGATCAGGTTGTCGAACATGTCCGGCGGGACGGGAACCGGGTCTGGCGTTACGTTGGCGACGGCGATATATGTCAGATTGTCCTGTCGAAAACCGTCTTTGCCGCTGACCGTCCAGCGCCACGTCAGGATGGACGGCTGACTCTCTCCACTTTCCGTTGGGAAGTAGAGCAGCCCGGCGCCGTTGGCTTGAGCGTACGGCTTGAACGACTGTCCGGCAACGCCGATTTGCTTTCTTACGGCAATGAGGTCTTTGTAGAGCTGCAAGCGTTGTTCGTAAACGTCAGACGTCCACGACAGCGACGCCTGTTCGAACGTCTTCGGATCGAACGGGTCGGCGACTTTCGGCAGTTTCCGCAGATGCATGTACTCCATGTCCCGCTGACGCCCCCGACGAACGGCGCGTTTGAGTCCCTCGTCTTCAAAAGACGTAAAGAACGGGAACGGGTTCTGCTCGCCGTACTCTTCTCCCATAAAAAGGAGCGGGACAAAGGGCGAAAGAATCGTAACCGCCGCGGCAAACCGAGCCGCCGCCGGCGAGATCTTCGTTCCCAATCGCTTCGATTCCGCGCAGTTGCCCGCCTGATCGTGAGTCTGATTGTAGACAATCAGCCGGGTCGGGTCAATGTACTCGAAACCGGTTCCCCACGTTTTTTTGTAACGCTTTCGATAAAACCCATCGTAGACCCAGCCGTCGACAAACGCCTTGAGCAGCGCCTCGGCGGGATTCTTAAACCGTTCGCTGACGCTGAAATCCTCGTACAATCCGCTCCGTTCGCCTGTTACAAGAGCGTGTAACGCATGATGAAAATCGATGTTCCAGACGCCGTCCAAGCCGTACCCGTTATGAATGAGCGGATCAATTTTGATTCGATAATTGTCGTCGTCTTCCGCTGTTACAAACGTTGTCCGATTGTTGTGTTTCCCGAACTTATGAACTGCTTTGGAAATCTGCGCCAGAATGTGCGTTCCGGACATGTCCGTAATCGTGTCGGTTGCGTCGAGACGCAAGCCATCAAACCCGAATTCCCGAATCCAATACACGGCGTTTTCCGTTACAAACTGACGAACCGGATCGGAATTCTCCCCTGAATAGTTTATCGCCGCTCCCCACGGATTGTTAAACCGGGAATCGAAATAGTCGGAAATCGCCCCTAAATAACAGCCCTCCGGACCGAAATGGTTGTAGACGACATCGAGAATAACCGCCAAGCCCAACTCGTGCGCCCGGGCGACGAACGCTCGCAGCTCGTCCGGCGTCCCGTAAACGCAAGTCGGCGCGTAAATGTAAACGCCGTCGTATCCCCAAGACATTCCTGGAGACTCCGCAACGGGCATGACTTCCACCGCCGTCGCGCCCAGGTCTTTGATATATTCCAGCTTTTCAGCCAACGCAGTCCAATAGGATTTATTCTCCGGCTTCTTCCCGATAAAGGCGGCTGGATGGAGCTCGTAGATAATCAGATCTTTGTACTCGACGCCTCGCCACGACGGGGGAACGAGGTCGTCCGGCGGCGCGGTTCTCAAGCCCGACGGTCCGTGAACTCCCAGCGGCTGTGCCGCGCTGCGCGGGTCTGGATACTGTTTCCCGTCCGCCAGACGAAACATGTACAGCCAATCCCGCCCGACTTCCGCTTGAGCTGTAAACCAGCCTCTTTCCGCAGGAGTCATCTCAACGACGTTCGTCTCCCGCCCTGCCCTGTACGCCTCTGCCGATTCGTACAAAACAAGGTCGACCGTCGGTGACTTAACGCTCCAGACGGAAAACGCACACAGCCCGGACGTCTGCCCGGATGGAAGAACGGCGTGAGTAGAATATGAGTACATGAGTGAGGGTTTAGGATTATTGTTTTGCGCCATGATCTTTCAACCATTGAACCAGTTTTGGATTCCCGCTTTGGACGGCAAATTGCAAGACGGTTCGTCCGTCATTGTCTGCGGCATTGACGTCTGCGCCCATTGCAGCAAGCGCTTGAACCAATTCCATCTTACCGTTTTCGGCAGCAGAATGCAAGACGGCATGTCCGGAATCGTCTTTGGCGTTAACATCAGAACCCTGTTCCGCAAGCCAAAACGCCAGTTTCGGACTTCCACTTTCGACGGCGAAATGCAAGACGGTCTTTCCATCGTTATCTTTTGCGTTGACGTCCACGCCGCGTTCAACAAGCCATTGAACCCGCTGCAAATCCCCGCTTTGGGCGGCTAAATGCAAAACGGTCTTTCCGAATTCGTCCTTTGCGTGGATGTCTGCGCCATGGTCAACAAACCAGTGAAACAGTTTCGGCTTTCCGCTGAGGACAACGTAATGCAAGGCGGGCGTTCCCTGCTCGTCTTTTGCGTTGACGTCTGCGCCGTTTGCAATGAGTTTTTGAATCCCGGTCAGGTCGTCATATTTGACGCAGCGAAACATGAGGAGTCCCTGTTTTGCCGCCCATGGAACCAGTTCCGAATCGCGGCTTTGAAAGGCTTTCCACAAAAACAAATCGCCGTATTTGTCTTTCGCGTCCAGGTCCGCGCCATGTTTAAACAGCCAAAGAACCAGCTTCCAATTACGGTTATTCTGTTCGTCATTGGCAGCGTAATACAACGCCGTTTGTCCTGAACTGTTTTGAACGTTAACGTCAACGCCCTGAGCGACAATCCATTCAACCAGCTCCTGACTTCCGCTTTGAGCGGCGGCAGGCAAGAGTTCGCAGCCATTGGTTTTGACGTCCACGCCTTGCTCTGCCAACCATTGAGCCACCGCCAGACTCCCGCTTCTGACGGCAGAATACAAGAGCGAATCTCCAACGTCTTTGACGTCCGCGCCGCGTTGAGCCAGGCGCTCAACCAGTTCCAGATTCCCGCTTTGGGCGGCGAAATGCAAAACCGTCTTTTCGTCGTTGTCTTTTACGTTGACCTCCGCGCCATGTTCGACAAGCCATTGCGACTGTTTCAAATTCCCGTTTTCAGCGGCAAAATGCAAGATCGTACGTCCGGAATTGTCTTTTGCGTTGACGTCTGCGCCGCGTTCGACGAGCCATTGCGTCAGTTCCGTCTTCCCGCATTTGGCGGCAAGATGCAACGCCGCGCCGCCGTGAGCGACATTGAACGTCAGATAAAGCATATTGAACAAAACTTCATCCTCATTCCAGGACTTATGAAAATAGCCGCGAATCAGACTCCGCAAAAGATCTAACGGTTGATCCTTGCACGCATCAGGCAGCGTCAGATTCCCAGCAATCTCGCGCAGCGTCAGATTTTCGCTTTTTACGTTAACGTCTGCGCCGCGTTCAACGAGCCATCGAATCAGTCCCAGATTCCCGCCTGGAACGGCGTAATGCAGGATCGAAAGCCCGTAGTCGTCCATGGCGTTGACGTCTGCGCCCTGTTCAACGAGCCATCGAATCAGCGCCGGATTTCCCCTGTAGACGGCAAAATGCAGGAACGTTCGTCCGTATATGTCTTTGGAATTGACGTTTGTCCCCTGTTTCAGAAGCGCTTCAACCTGTTCCTGATTCCCTTTCAGAGCGTCATACAAAAGGGCGCCTGTAAGATCGGTTTTACTAGCGTCCGGCAGATTAATCAAAAGTATAACAAGGTCGTTCAAAATGGAATTGTTGTCTGTCATGTTATACTCCTGTGAAATAATCGTCTATTCAGCCGAGGCAAGTCTGAACGAGAATAGTAGTTAGTAGTAAGTGGTTAGTGGCGGAATCAAATATAAGTTACAACGAATTAACGAAAAAAGGCTTAAGCCCTTTTCGTAGCCCCCAGATTTATCTGGGGGATCAAGACGAAAACATCCTCAAAATACTTACCCCCACCCCCTTCCCGCGCCCCTTTTGGGGCGCGGGAAGGGGGTGGGATTTGTGCGTTTAATTAAATTCGTTATCCTTGCCCCACGCCTAAAGGCTTGGGCTACGATATGTAATTTTTAATTGTTCTCACAGCTAAAGCAATGAGAACAAATACCTTACCCATGATTAGCGGTAAGTTAGAAAAGCGCTTGCGTACTTAACGCTTACCACTTGAAACTTGCTACTATTATAATAAAAAAAGGTTCCAGACAGACTCCGTCTGACTGGAACCGAGATTGATTTCAACGCCCCCGTTGGAGAATTCTTTCCCTTCTCAAAGCAGACTCTTCGTTCTGTTCGCTTCTTTGACCCAGTTGAAGTTGAGAATAAAACGCGTTATCTGATTCAAGCCGGTTTTCCCATATTCTCCGTGAATTTCAACACAAAGTCGAACTGTTTAGGATTGTTGAAATTCCGGTTTCTTTCCTGAGTTTGTTTGCGATCCAGAAACGTTATATTTGCCCTGGGGTTAAACCGAACACGTGCGTATGTCCATTCCAAACGGTATAAAACCGCTCTGAAAGACAAACAAGTTCCGGTTGGGCTAACGTCTGCAAACGTCCCCAAGCATGAAAACCTTTTTGCTTTTGTTCGATTACATCACGTCCAGGAAGAAGTGATGCCCCATGTGATAACGACGCTGTTCCGGATAGTAGTTCATCCAACGTTTATCGTATTGCGGGATTCTCATTTCAGTCGGATACCGATTGTACGGATCCTGGCTGGAACGGTAGTATTCCTGAGACCAGAAGTTTTGCGGATAATACACATAAGGATAGTGCATGAACCGATTGTAGTCCTGAGCGGTTGTGTGGGGCGCATACTGACGTCCGTAAGCCTGTTGCTGCGGAATCGGCTGCTGAGCCTGAACGGACTGCATGCACAGCCCAACAATCGCCGCGACGAGCAGCGCTGAGCAAATGATTTTCCTAAACATTTTCTTAATCCTTTGTATCAGAGGTAGTTATACTCTCTATTCCACGCCTGTTTCGCTTCCATGCGAATTAATGCGTTCATACCAGAGCGATTCCGTAACGCTTCCTGCGCCAGAATCCTCTATATTGTTAGAATCGGAATTTTCCTTAAAAATGTTAAATAAATTTTTAAAAGTTGTGAATTATGAACGGAGAGCGATGAGTGGAGTGTCAATATAGAGAAGATAAGAGATATGAGACCGTAGATAATTAAAAGCGTCCCCTATTCTCGTTTTTAAATTCTTATGTATAATTAATATAGTTGGGAGCGACGAGTGCGAACTTCGTCTCAAAACTCCTCACCCCTAATTCCTCCGTGGGTTAAAACCCACGGCTATTAATATTGAACCGCTACGCGGTTCTAGAGGAAGCGCAAGCGCCTCAAAATTCCTCAACCCCAATTATAGGAGCAATAATACCATGACCACCGCTGGCTGGTGTTTCATGCTGACTGCATGTATAATAATCACCTCTGTTTTCGTTTGGTGCATAATTCGCGTCCTGCTCAGTTCAGACGGTCCGGCTAAGTCCGAGAATTCGTCTGACAACCCGGACAACGAGCACGTCAATTATTAATCGCCCATTCAAGACGTTTATCCTTTTGATTACCAATACCCAATTATGGAAACTTCACCCGCCGTATTGACCGAAGTTATCGCCCAATACTCATCCTACGTTCCGGAGCTGGCGAAAATCGACGAAGCCCAAATCGATATGCTGGCGCAGTACTGTCAGCTGGCATGGACCTGGAACGAAAAGATCAACCTGACCCGCCATACCGACTTCGACAAGTTCGTCAAACACGACCTGGTCGATACGCTGGCGCTGGCGCGGCACATCAACCCGAAAGAGCGCGTCATGGACGTCGGCTCCGGCGGCGGCGTTCCCGGCGTTCTGCTCAAAATTCTTCGTCCGGACCTCCACATCGACCTGTGCGAGTCCGTCAACAAAAAGGCGAACTGTCTGGTCGACATCGTCGCTCAGCTGGAACTGCGCTGCGACGTCTATATCGGCCGGGCGGAAGACGTCCTGCCAGACGTCCGTTACAATACGCTCACGTTCCGCGCTGTGGCGAAGATGGCGAAAATTCTCGAATGGATGCGTCCGCAGATGAACTCCTTCGACCGGATGTTGCTTATCAAAGGCCCGTCCTGGGTGGAAGAACGCGGCGAGGCTCGCCATTACGGCATGATGACAAACATGGCTCTGCGAAAGCTGGAAGAGTACACGCTTCCCAACACCGCAACCGCGACTCAGCCCGACGCCGTTTCCGTCATCCTTCAGATTTGTCACAAAACCCGTCTTGATGAAAACGGCGCTGTCATGTTTACTCAATGGAAACGAAACACTCAGCGGCCCAAGCGCAGAAGAAATAAGGGAACAGGGAACGGGGAATAGTAATTCGAGGAAACAGGGAATGGGGAATAGGGAATAGATTTTCGCCGGAGGCGAATTTAAAAACTACTCCCTACTCTCTACTTCCTACTCCCTAACCCCTACTCCCTATTCCCTACTCCCTAACCAAAAATAATCATGAAATATAACGCTATTCTGTTTACAATCGTATTGAGTATGCTATCCTCTTTCGCCATGGCGGAGGACGGTCAGAAGTATTTTGCTTTTTCGTACTTTACCGGCAACGGCGAGCATGGGCTTCATCTGCTTGTCAGTCAGGACGGCTTGAAGTGGGACAAGGTCAACGGCGGGGTTCCGCTGTATCGTCAGACGCTGCCGGGCGACAACCTCATGCGCGACCCCAGCATTTGCAAAGGTCCGGACGGGACGTGGCATCTGGTCTGGACGACGTCGTGGAAACGGGACTTTATCGGTCATTCCACCAGCGCCGATTTAATCCACTGGACGCCCTCGCAGGCGATTCCCGTCATGGCTCACGAGCCGACCTGCCGCAACACCTGGGCGCCGGAAATTTTCTACGACGACGCGACAGAACAGTTTTACATCTTCTGGTCGTCGACCATTCCCGGACGCTTTTCCGAACACGGAACCAGCGAGTCCAGCCTCGACCATCGCATGTACTTTGTAACAACCAAGGACTTCAAAACGTTCTCCCCGACAAAGCTGTTTTTCAATCCCGGGCACAACGTCATCGACGGCATGATCGCCAAGCTGGACAAGACGTACTATCTGTTCTACAAAGACGAACGGCTCAAGCGCACGACGGAAGACGGGAAAATCGTAGAAGGCAAAAGCATTTGGCTGGCGACCGCGCCGTCGGTAGAAGGTCCATATACCGCCGGGAAAATCATCTCTCCGATGAACTGGGTTGAAGGTCCGACGGCGTTTAGAGTCAACAACCGCTGGCTGGTTCTGTACGACTGCTACGCGGCTCATCATTACGGGGCAATCGAGTCCGCAGATGGCGTCAACTGGACGGACGTTACCGACAAGCTTTCCATTCCCAAAGAAGTTCGTCACGGAACGGTGTTCGAAATCAGCCGGGATGAGTACGAGGCGTTGAAGGCGCTGAATAAATAACAGACGCGAAGCGTTCACCTAGAACCACGTAGTGGTTCAATATTAATAGCCGTGGGTTTTAACCCACGGAGGCAGTAGATTATCAATGGTCAATTATGGATTAAAGGACAGAGTGGCTCTAATTACCGGGGCGAACAACCCGCAGGGGATTGGGGCGACGACGGCTCTTGCGTTTGCTCGCGAAGGGGCAAAGGTCGTTTTGATCTATAAGAAAATCCTCCGTCCATTTGATATAAGCAAGACGGATCAAAACGGGGTTGACCGGTATTACCAGTCAAACGCCGGGAATGCGGACGTCGTCGAAAGCAAACTCAAGGAAATCAACGCGGACTATCTTGTTTTGGAAAGCGACATTTCCAACGAGGACGCGGTCAAAGAAATCTATTCGACGGTTATCGAACGGTTCGGACGCGTTGACGTTCTGGTCAATAACGCCGCGGTCGACGATGAAAACGGTTTTGACACAATCGAAAAGATTACTCAAGAGGTCATCGACAATACCTTCGCGGTCAACGTCCGGGGAAGTCTGTTGATGATACGAGAATTTGTCAATCGCCGCGGCAATTACGGAAGAATCGTCAATATTTCTACAGACGCGGCGCAAGTCTTTGCCGGGCAAATTACCTATGGAGCAAGCAAAGCAACGTTAGAAGCGCTGACTCGCAGCATCGCTCTTGAAGTCGGGAAATACGGAATTACCGTCAATTGCGTCGCGCCCGGCCCCACTCAAACCGGCTGGATCGACGCGGAATTGGAAAAAGCCGTCGTTCCAATAATCCCCATGGGACAACTGATTCAACCGGAAGACATTGCTGAAATGATTCTATTCCTGGCAAGCGAACAGGCAAGATTTCTTACTGGCCAAGTCATAAAAGTCTCCGGCGGACACGCGCTGTAAACTCTGATTAATCAAAAAAGACGCTTATATTAAGCGTCTTTTTTATATTGCAATTTCCCCCGAGAAGCTCGCTTGCGTAATTGCTAATTGCAAATTGATAATTGCTAATTGTTACTTGATCATCGCTGCCATTCCCGCGTCGAAAGCCGCGAGGTTGACGTCGACGAATTTCGGCTTGCAGCATTTCTCGATGGCTTCTTTCCAGGATTCAACCGGCATGTCCAGTTCCGTTGACATCGCGCCCAGCAAGACCGTGTTAGCGGCGCGGATGTTGCCCAGCTTCTCGGCAATCGCTTCAGCATCGAGATAAATCAATCGGCTGAACGCCTTTTCCAGACGTTGTTGAGCGTCGTCTGGATAGGTCGCAGCGCCCATGGAAACCGTAACCGGGACGATTCGCTGCGCGTTGACAACCGCCAAGCCGTCTGCCGCCAGGTATTCGTGATACCGAAGGGCTTCGATTCGTTCCAGAGCAACCAGCACGGACGCGGTTCCCGGGGCGATGAGCGGGCTGTGGACTTTCGTTCCGTATCGAATCTGAGCGACAACCGACCCGCCTCGCTGCGCCATGCCGTGAACTTCGTTCGTCTTGACGTCAAACCCGCAAATCATTGCCGTTTGAGCGCAGATTTCGCTCGCCAATAAAATTCCCTGACCGCCGACGCCTACCAGCGCGATGCTTGTCGTATTTTGATTCTCGTTGCTCATTTGTTGTAACTGGATAATAGGATTAGCTATTAGCTGCTAGCTTTTAGCTACTAGCTGAAACAGAAGCTAACAACCAAAATTCATTATACTCTTTTTTTAAATAATACAAGTAGGCGTTAAAACGTATATCAGGAAGAAATTAGAGAATCGTTTGCGTAATTGCTAATTGCAAATTGCTAATTGCTAATTGCCTCGCCGCCAAGGGTCGTAATCTGGAAGTCCTTGGGAGAATTCTCCGCCAAGTACCGGTTGACGTCCTCGACTGTCAACGACTCGATGTTTGACAGATGCTCGTCCAGAGTTCGGATTTTCCCCAGGTTTATCCAGTCGCTGGCAATGCTGACCGATCTGGCGCCGCAGGATTCCTGTTCCATAATCAGGGAGGTCCGTTCCCGCGTTTTGACCCGGTTCAGTTCCTCTTGCGTAACGCCTTTTTCTGAAAGCAGTTGTATTTCTTTCAACAAACGTTCCAATGCGGCGTCGACGTTGTTTGAACTGGTTCCCAAAGAGCAGAAAACGGCAGCGTAGGTCGGATACATAAAATTGTAGGCGCTAACCGAATAGCATAATCCCTGCCGCTCTCGAAGCTGAGTAAACAGACGTCCGCTGGCTTCGCCGCCCAAAACGGACGTCCCAACCATTTGCAAATAATAATCTGGATGAGAATACGGAACGCCATCGTACGCAACAACAATCTGCGTTTGCTGAGCGTCGTAATCTATATGGCGATTCTGTCGAGTCGGCGCTTTGGACTGAATTGTCAGCATACCCTGAGAATGCCACGATCCAAATAACGCCTCGACTTCGTCCTGAAGCTCGTTCCAGTCAAACGCCCCGGCGACGGACAGAATCGTTCCGTCTGGACGATAATACTTTTCATAGAAAGACTTTAGCTCCTCCAATCGAACGGAATGAAGAACGTCAATGTCGCCGTAGGAATGTTCGTTCCACGGCGAGGGGAAAAAGTCTTTCTGCGCCGCCAGACGCGCTACTAAAGCCGGATTGTCTTCGATTCCAACCCGTTCTAAAATAACGCTTTGCCGCGACGGCTCCAAAGAATCTTCGTCAAAATGCGCCTCTTGCGCCAAGGCGGCGTAGATTTCCAGAACGTCGTGAAGGTAAATCGCCGGAAAAGCGGCATGATAAGAAACGTATCCTATTCCGACCTTTTCTCCCCGCTCGACGCCGCGAAGCAAAAGTTCTTCGATAAACTGACGGCTATCCCACCGCCCGCAGCCTCGAAGCGCCATCTCACAGCAAAACGACGCTACGCCGCGGCGACTCGGGGATTCATACCCAACCCCTGCCGGCATTTCCAAAGAAATCGCGCACGACTTCAGGTACGGAGCCGATTCTGCCAGTAAGGTCAGTCCGTTAGAATACGTTTTCGTATAAATCATAGACGCATATTATAGCAGGGAACAGGGAATAGGGAATAGGGAGCGGAGGAATTGGTAACGTCTCATCCTCTCCAATCCCGACCGATTATATATTGGTTAATAATGAATATCAAGTCCCTTAATAATGAAACAAGCAATCGTCAAAGTGGGTAGAAGGACGTTTTGAGGTGAAAAAATCTAATAATATTCTATGAATAACCCCTTTAAGAAAAAATAAAATAGAGTATATTAAATGAGGAATTTATATCAACCAATCGGTGAACCCCCGTATTTTTCAAGGGGTTAACACATCCCGGCTTGCCAAAAACCGCGTACCAGACGGACCTGCTCAAAAGTTGCCAGGTTCCACAGTTACCGGGATTATTTTATAAAACAACGTCAAACATTAATTTCATAGAAACAAGGACGGATTACATTTTGTCAAGAAATATATTAAAAATAGAGGATTATTCTAAAAAGGATTTTATTTTATGGCGTTATATTCGCTCTACTTTTCCGGAACCTTTTGTGGCATTTGTATCCAGATTGTCATTAAGTTTTTGTGATTCACGTTTGTTGACAGAGGTTTCAGAAATCGGCATAAACTCAAATGAAATGCTGCGTCCAGTTTATTCAAGATCATTCTGCTCCGAAAAACACTTTGCAGAATTTCTCTCGACATGTGAATTTGAAATATTACTCGACGTTCTGAAAAGGTTGGAGAATCGTAACGTCAATCTGTTTGATTTCGATTATTTAACTGTAGATAAACAGGTTGACTTTCGCTTTATTATTTTGGCTTTAAATAATGAAAGCTCCTTTTTTGACTACACATATATGTATGATACGTCAGATATTCCCAGAGATGCCAGAATAAAATTATACGAGGACATCTACGATCTCGAAAAGCTGGGAATCTTAATAAATAATCCACAGGATTTGTTTTACAATCCTCAAAATGAAGATTTTAAAATCCTGTCTTTTAGACGACTGCTTCTTGACGATGTTTCTTGGTCTGAAAAAGATTACCTTGAATATTACAAAAGATTCTGTCAAATTGATTAATCAGTTTTGACTCGATTTCGTTCAAAAACTAAAACTGCCTATTTTCGCCCCCCGAGATTTATCGCATCCTGAACCTGGCTGTCAACTTTTCGCTTGCGCTTGCTCCGTAAAGCGTAATTACGCAAGCGCTTCGACGTCTTTTTCTATGTGTGCCATGTTGCCCATATTATCTTTTTTGCCAATACGTTGTTTTTTTCTAAATTGTTATCTTTGAACCAATTGTCAAAACCCTGAAAGGTATAAAATCTGTTTTATACAATATTATCTAAAGGGGATTTTAGAAAAAACTTTTAAAAGAGAAAAAAATGAGTAAGGGAGTATTGGTAAAAAAACCGTATTAAGTATAATATGAAGGAGCGTAAATATAAAAATTGGGAACGTTTTTATATTAACTCGCTCTAATAAATAAAATGAAGAGAGCATTTTAATTATACGATATGAGTCAAAGTCCGTCAACTCAACCAAAAGATCCATCGCCGTCTGTGCCGCCTGAATCAGCGGCAGAAGAACGAAACATATACGCCAAGGAAGAAATATCCATGTGGGCGATATTTGGAGCTTTGCTTGTCGCACTGACGCTTGCTTATTCCAAATCGCTGCAAATAGCAATGGACTCATGGAATACGGAACTGTATTCTCATGGATATTTGATCCCGTTTATGGCGGCGGCATTATTATGGCTTCGCCGCGAACCGTATCGTCCATTTCCGATGTGGCACCGTTGGGTAGGGTTGGCGCTGTTGGCATTAACGCTTTTCGGGGCGTATCTTGCAGAGTATTTTGCACAGGAATTTGTCATGCAGATGTCATTTGTTCCGGCAGTGGCATTCTGTTTTTTGATAGCCGGCGGCTGGCCGCTTTTCCGATGGGCGGGACCAATATGCTTTATTTTGTTTTTCATGTTCCCATTATACTGGGGGCTTGAACGGCACATGCTGGAACCGATGCAGCTTTGGGCTACAACGTCCAGCGCGTTTATGCTTCAGTTGTTTGGTTTTGTCGCTATACAGGAAGGAAACGTTATTACTATTAATGGCATTCCGCTCAACGTCGTCGGGGCGTGCAGCGGTCTTCGCATGACAACCATTTTTGTGGCGTTGTCCATATTTTTTGTATTGATCAGCCAGCGCACCTGGTGGGAAAACCTGATTATTCTGCTTTGTGCGATTCCCATTGCCTTGATTGTCAACATTATGAGAATCACCGTAACCGGGATTGGCTATTCAATTTTTGGCGTCGGCGGGACAGCGGAAAAATTGATTCACGACTGGTCTGGCTTGGCAATGGCGCCTATGGCATTAATTATGCTTTGGGGCGTAGTTCGATTGCTGTCAATTCTGTTTTATGAAGAAGAAACAGAAGAAAACCCGGCAATAAAGATATTCGAAAGACCGGGAACTTCCACGATCGAAAGCGAAAACGCAGAATCAGAAGAAGAATCAGACGTCGATTCCGAAACAAAAAAATAAAAAAGTATTGCACAAAGGCGTTATACACAACGTATTAATTATAAACGTAGTTATATTCGTTTTAAATTTTTATTGAAACTTTAGGATAAGGGTTATTCACGTGAGTACGAACTTTCCCAATCAGGACAGACGACCGGAAAACAATTCTACGTCAACGGCTTTGGCTCCGGTAACTCAGCAGGGGACTTCTCTGCGAGTGATTCAGCCGCAGCCGGAAATTGTCAAACAGGCGCCCAGACCAAGCGATATCATTCATGGATTTCGCCGTCGATGGGGCTGGGCATTGCTGGCTGGCGTTATGGCGTCAACAATTGCCGTTGCCGCAGGCTGGATTATGATTCCGGTTACGTATTATACGGAAGCATGGCTTAACGTTCAGTCTCAAGCGCCGTATATTGTTTCGCCGCTCAATTCCAAAAACACCTATTTGAATCAAAGAGGCGCTCAGGCGGTTTTGATTCGCAGCCCCTTCGTGTTAAAAACGGTTGTTCGTGAATTGGACGTCAACAGCTATCCGGAAATGAAAGGCGTTGTTGATCCCGTCAGCTGGATTGGACAGCGTCTTCAGGTTTCCTTCCCCGGCGGAACGGACATTATGGCCATCGGCATGGCTGGCAAAGACCGCAACATGATTACAGAAATTGTCAATGCGGTTAAAGACGCGTACATGCAGGAAGTCGTTACGGTTGACCGCGAAAACCATCTTCGCCGTAAAAACGTTCTGGAACAGGCGTACACTCGAAACCGTCAGCAGATTGACAAAAAGATGTATCTGTACAAAGAACTTGCTGACCAGGTTGGTTCCAGCGATTCAGACGCCGTCAAACATTCAGCTCGTTTGAAACTGCAAACAATCGACGGTTTGAAGAGCAAAGTCATGGCTCTTGATTCGCAAATCGCCGGAATCAATACCAGAATCGAATTGCTCCGCGCTCGTTTGGCGGTCTTGCCGGAAGCAGAACAGCCTTTAGATCCGGAAGCGCAGGCTCAGCGTCAGGCTAAAGCTTTGGAAGCGGCAACTCAACAGATGGTTCGACAAGACCCTGAAATCGCAAAAATGCTTCAGCGTATTGAGTACATGGACGCTCGAATTGAGGCGACCAGACAGGTTGTCAAAGACGGCGAAAACGCGCCCAAAGTTCAACGCATGATTACCGCCAGAAACGACATGGTAAAACAGCTTGAAGAGCGCGCCAATCAGCTTACTCCTCTGATCAAAGAAGAACTTCGTCAGAGACTGGCGGAAGGCAAAGCGACCACGCCTCCAACCGCTGCTGAAAAGCTTCAAGCTGCCATTGATTCCAACCTGTTGGATAAATCCGTATATGAAAAGCAACGAGAAGCAATTTACGCTCAATTTATTGAAGCTGTTCATCAGGCAGAAAAGCTCGATACTTTTTCTTCTGAATTGGAAAGCCGCAAAATTGAACTCGATCGTTTGAAGGAAATCACATATAAGATGGGATCTGACCTTCAGCATTGGCAAATTGAACTCGAAGCGGCTCCTCGCGTTACAGAAATGCGCGCTGCTGAAGTCCCGCTTGAAAGCAATATTCAGAGTAAAATTAAAAAACTGGCAATGATGGGCTTTGGAGCTTTCTTTGTCGGCGTTATAAGCGTTTTGGCTCTGGACTTCCTTGGACGGCGCGTCAACTCGGCAGACGAAATCAACTACGGTCTTGGACTGCGCGTTATCGGCGACCTTCCGTTGGTCAGTTCCGGTTTGCGCGGCGGTAAAATGAACAACCGCGTTCAGGGTATGTTGATTGAAAGTATCGACAACATCCGAACCGCGCTGTTACACAGGGCGGAAGTCGAAGGGCTCAAAGTTATCATGGTTACCAGCTCCATGGAAAAGGAAGGTAAAACGACCGTATCCAGCCAGCTGGCAGCGTCCCTGGCGAGAAGCGGTCGACGAACGCTCCTGTTCGACGGCGACTTGAGACGTCCTGGCGACCACCGTATGTTCGAGAAACCGCTTTATCCCGGAATTTCAGAATTCTTCCGCGGCATGGTTACTCTGGAAGAAATCATCACTGAAACCCGAGTCGAAAACCTGTTCCTCGCCCCGGCTGGGCATCCGCACCCGGAAGCCCTTCAGGCGTTGGCGCGCGGCGAAGTCATCATTGACGCCTTTGCCAAACTGCGAGAAGAATTCGACTTTATCATTGTCGACTCCGGACCTATTCTGACGGACTCTGACTCGCTCATGTTCGCCAAGGTTCTCGACGGTCTGGTGTTGAGCGTTTTGAGAGACGTCAGCCGACTGCCGCGAATTTACGAAGCGTGCGAACGCGCTCGCGCGGTCAACGTCAAACTCCTCGGAGCGGTCATCAACGGCATTACGTTCTCCAAGTATCGTTCGTACTACCGTCCGTACACGATTGAAGTGCCTAACAAACGCCGTCCGCAGCAGCAACAACAGCAGCAGCGTCCGCAAGGCAAGCAATAGTTTACAATTAACTAATGAACAATTAGCGATTTACGCAATGTGCAACTCTCGATTGCAAATTGCAAAGCGCTAATTGTTCTTTATTTTTCCAGACAATGCAATATAATAAATACATTCCTGCCGCATTCAAAATTTACATTCCTGCCGCTATTGGACTGATTTTAATTGGGGCGCTGTACGTCTCAACCAACATGCTGGGGTTTTCCCAGCAGTACATGGACTACCTTATAAAAACCGTTCAGGAAACGCCGGTAAAATTTGGCAATTGGACAGGAACGGATAACCCTCAAGCAAACGAAGCCATTACAAAAGAGTCTGGAGCGCTGGCGCAAATTTCCCGAGTTTACGAAAATCCGTTCTTTGGCGAAAGTATAAACTTGTATTTTATTGCGGGTATTTCTTTCCGCGTTGCAATGCATTCCCCGGTCGTTTGCTATCCCGGTTCCGGATTCGAACAGCAGGGAGAGGTTCAGACTTTTGACTTCGATTACATCTATACAGATTCCAAAACCGGTAAAAGTTACGCTCGCAAAGCGACTTTCTTTACCGTTGTCTTTAAAAAAGAGAGTCATTCTGAACGAGTATTCTGGGCGTGGAACGATGGTTCCGGCTGGATAGCACCGCAATTCGCGCGTTTGCACTATGGCGGACACATTCCACTGTGCAAATGCTATTTTTCATTTGTTGACAATTCTCCAAACATCTACGATTTCGACAAAAAATACATTGCCGATTTTGCCGCGCGTTTTTTAAGCGACTTGGATAATCGTATGATCGTTGACGGAAAGGTTCCCTCTGAATCAATAAAAATCAACCTGGGAGACCCGATTGACGGAACCCAGCAGGATTTTGCCATACCTGATTCAACGCCGACAGAAGAAGACGTCAGACCAACTGAATTTCCGTCTTCTGACAGCATTGATTCATTAATCAAAGATTCTGAAATCATAAATGAATAACGTCAACCCGTCGTCAGGTCAATGGAAAAAGATTATCTCAATTTGATTCGCAACGCTGCCTTCCCTGAAGGGGAACTGGGCGCTGAGATGATTGAGGGAATGAACCGCGGACACAGCGATCTGACCGACTGGGGATTCTCGCACGTCACGTTTGGCAATCGCATTTTAGACGTTGGCTGCGGCGGCGGAGCGGCGTTGGCAAAGCTGGCGATTCGATACCCCGAAGCGAGTCTGGCTGGCTGTGACATTTCCCCTCTGGCTGTCGAATCCGCGCAAAAAATCAACGAGCAAGCCGTCGCCGCCGGGCGAATGAAACTCAAGCTTTCCGGCGTTCCCAATCTGGATTATCCAGACAATTCTTTTGATACGGTTTTCTCGGTCGAAAGCCTCTATTTCTGGCAGGATGCGGTTGAGGGTTTGAAGGATATCCTTCGCGTTCTTACGCCCGGCGGAACGTTCATGACGGTTCTGGAAATGGTCGGCGGAAACATGTCTGACCATCACGAGGAAATCGCCAAAGAGTTAAACATGTTCTGCCCATCGCCGGAAGAATTGAAACAAATCGTTCTGCAGGCAGGGTTTATCGATTCTGTTCTGGACGAAGAACGCGAAAAGGGCTGGATTTGCATAACGGCGAAAAAACCGCTCTGATAAAGATTTTCTAAACCGTATAACCTTCGCTTTCCCTTTAGAAATTATTTATTTACAACACTGAATTAGTGCAAATATATACACTTATCTTCATAAATTTTTTAAAATCCGAATATATTTTTGCCTTTTAACTCTTTTGGTGCATACAATTCGTCTTTTTTATGTTATAATAGATATATAGTATAATTATAAATATATCTTTAACAATATTCAGATAACCGCCATGAACTTTACATTTAGAAACGCTCGCCTTTTGGCGCCTGTCGCCGCATTGTGCCTCGTCGCTTTGCTGACGCTTTCCGTCAATGCAGAGATTATCGAACGCGCCTACAATTCGACGCAAGAAGCCGTCGTTGGAGCAAACGACACTCTGATTATCAAAGGAACCGGAAACGATAATACGTTTAGTTATAATAATTATTCTGGATCCGGCGATGTTTATTTTAACCCAGGCGGGTATTCGTATTTCACAACCGCGATCCCGGACGGCTACACCAACACAAAAATTTTTATTGCTGGCAACGCCCTGGGGTTGCAAAACAGCAAAACGTCTTCAGACGTCTACGGTTCTGGGCGCATTCTCGTTTTGACAAACGAATTGCCAACAACAACCGGAACAACCACAGTCAACGAAGGAACGCTCTTTAACGCCAACGGAAGCAGCCCGACTTACGACAACGATATTCAAATCAAGGGAGTCGGCGGCTTGAGAGTCGGCTGGAATCTGACGATGAATGTTACGGGCAAAATTTCTGACTATACAGACGCCAGCGGGAACGTAACGCCCGGCAAGCTGATTTTCGAGCACGACGGCAACGACATTCAGCTTCTCAATGGCTCCAACGATTATTCTGGTGGAACGCAAATCAGCGGCGGAAACGTTACCAGCGGCGCCGGAGCGGCAACGATCACCGTTTATGCCGACGGAACTCCGTTTGGAACCGGACCGATTTCTTTTGGAGCAGACGGTTCTGCTATTGCTTTGAACAATCACGCTATCACCGTTGCAGGTTTTGACGGCGGAACAACAGGCACGGTCAGCGGGAGCGATACGCTGACAATCAGCAACGGAACGAACAACTTCTCTGCGCCTGTTACGATTAACAACGTAACAAATTTGAATATAACCGGCTCCGGTTCTCAAACGGTTGCTTCGGCTGACGTAACTAATCTGACCATTTCTTCGGGCGAGATGAGCTTCTCCGGCGCATTAAACGTTCCTGGAAACATCACTATCGCCTCGGGCGCAACCCTCAAAATGACCGGGACGGGGTCGTCCTTGAATGCGGGTAATCAAGTCAACATTCAGGACGGCGCAACGCTCTATTTTGAAAACGCTGTTCCGCGCAACGACAATACAGATCTGGCTATCAACATTGCTCAAGGCGGAACGTTAAAGTTCTCCGAAACCGATACCGGCGACCATAACGACAACAACTCGCTGGTTCGGAATGCAAGCAAAAATGTTACAATTACCGGCGATGGCTCCTTCGTCAAGACGGGAACCGGCAAGCTGTTTATTACCAACGAGAGCAACAGCTCCAAAGTCGCCATCGTTCTTTCCGACAAAGCCGTTATCGACGTTCAGGAAGGCGACTTGGTCAACGGCGGATGGACGCCGGATTGCTGGAAAACAGCCGATAATTCGGCATACAACCAGGCAACGCTCAACATTGGTCCGAAGGGAACTGTTGACCTGTGGGATGGAACGCTGCACGTCGGCGGCGTTACCGGCGACGTTGACGGCGACAATCACGGCTTGATTATGTCCAAAAACAACGGCAAGATTATTATTGGCGCTGGCATGACGGATGCCAGCAAAACCTATGTTTATAATGGCGACGTCAGCTTAAGCGGCGGCAGAGACTTTATCAAAGAAGGCAAGAACACGCAGGTCTTGGCTGGAATGTACATTCATTCCGGCAATACAACAGTTAACGATGGAACGCTGGAATTCTCCGGTACGGCTGAAATTAACGCGTTCATCCTTAACGGAGGAGCTGTCAATATTACCGATGGAACTACAACCATGAAAGGCAACGGCAGTCTTTCAAACGGCGCGACAATTACGGTTTCAGACAACGCCAATTTTGTATTTGATCTGGGTGACGGCAGACAATCTCAAACCTCGCTCGATCCGCTGGCTGTAGTTGGTAAAATGGTTCTTAAAACCGGAAACTTCAGCGCTATCAATATTTCAAATCAAACGCAGCTTGAATTGGCAGGCGGCATTGTGAAAAACAATGGCGACGTTACAGAGTCAAACAACATTGCCAATATTAATACTGACGTTTATCTCAGCGCAGATTCTCGTTTGATGGCTGGCTGGACAGATGGCGTTATTAACGTCAACGGCGTTATTTCCGGTCCCGCCAAACTTATTATGCGTAACGACAGCGGAACGGTTTACCTCAACAAGACCAATACCTATACTGGCGGAACGCAAATTGGAGACGAATACAACAACGGCGGGATTGGCAGACTTGTCATGGGCGCGGACAACGCTCTGGGAACCGGTCCGATTTCTTTCGGATCCAATAATTCCTTCCTTGACATGTCAACGTATTCCCAGGTCTTTAACGGCATTGATAACCAAAACGGTTCCGGCGGGAATTTTGGAGGGAACTCAATCAGCAACACAGCTAACTTGCTGGAATCTCCTGCGTTTAACGCGGCGGAAGGAACGAATTTCGTCTATACAGGAACTCTGCCAACCCTTTCCGGTACGATAACCAAAACCGGCGCGGGTTCGCAAACAATTGTCTCGGCAGATGTTGACGCCATTTCCGTTACAGAAGGAACAATGGGCTTTTCTGGCGCATTGGTTGCTGACAGCGTTTCAATCGCTCCGGGCGCAACTCTCAAAATGACGGGAACAGGTTCGTCCTTTAACGTTGCCAATCCGGTAAACATTCAAAACGGCGCAACCCTCTTCTTTGAAAACGCTGTTCCGCGCAATCCTGAAAATACATCCGTAAATATCAACATTGCGGAAGGCGGAACGTTAAAATTCTCCGAAACTGAAACCGCCGACCACCTCGAAAGCAACACCCTGGTTGACGTAGAACATAGTCATTTGAAAACTTTTATCACAGGAGACGGCAATTTCGTCAAGACGGGTACTGGAAAGTTGTTTATGTACCGAAATGCAACTTTCAGCGGCGATAATTTGTCAATCGTTCTTTCAGACAAAGCCCTTATTGACGTTCAGGAAGGCGATTTGGTTAACGGCGGCTGGAATGCCAACGGATGGAAGAAAACGGACGGCGACGTTACAACGTACAACCAGGCGACCTTAAACATTGGACCGAAAGGAACGGTTGATCTTTGGGACGGAACGATGTACGTTGGCGGAATCACCGGCGACGTTGACGGCGAAAACGCCGGGAGAATCATCTCCAAAAACAACGGTCATCTTGTCATTGGCATGGGAATTACAGACACAGCCAGAACTGACGTTTATAATGGAAACGTTGATTTAGCCGCAGATCGTTCTATTACCAAAGAAGGCTCGGCTACGCAGAAATTCACGGGAACGTTTACCAACCTCGGAACGACAAACGTCAATGACGGTACGCTGGAATTCACCGGAGACACAACCCTGGGACCGTTCAATTTCGCCAACAACGGCAAAATCAACGTTACCGACGGTACTTTAACTTTTGGCGCGGGCGTTATTATAACTCCCAACATCCCATTTAACGTTAACGACAACGTTGTTTTAACTATCGATCCGGGAGATGAAAAGGTTGTCGCCCAGCGGTATACCGCAAATGACGGTCCGCTCAATATTGCTAAAAAGATTATCGTCAAGAGCGGGTATTTTAGAACCGTCAATATTTCAGACGCAACCGCGCTTGAACTCGACGGCGGCATCTTGCAGAATAACGGCGACGGCACCGGAACGGGAACGTCCAATATTAATACGGATATTTATCTGGCTTCCGATTCGAGCATTATGGCAGGATGGGCAAACCTGAACGGACGCATGAACGTCAATGGCGTCATTTCCGGTCCCGGCATGCTGATTGTTCGCGACGACAGCGGCACGATTTATCTCAATAAATCCAATACGTATGAAGGCGGAACGCAAGTTGGCGACAATTTTAACGCTGACCAGTGCGGTCGCATTGTTGCTGGCGCGGAAAACGTTTTGGGAACCGGACGTCTGTATTTCATCAAAGACAATTCGTTCTTCGACATGAAGGGACACGTTCAAACGATCGGCGGTTTGGGCAAAGACATGAGTTCTGACGAAGTTCAGTACAAAGGCTCCGTCAACAACTCCGGCGCTGAAACAACGCTGACGCTCAACGTACCAGCAGGCGAAACGTACAACTACACTGGGTCCGTTGCGAATAATATCAGCATCGTCAAAACAGGAGAGGGAACACAGCAGTTCAACCTCGCCCAGGATACGACGTTTGCTAAAGAGATTCTCGTCACCAACGGACGTCTGGACATGAAAGAATACTATACGGGCTTGCTCAGCGTTAAATCCGGCGGCGTCTTCTCGCCCGGCAACTCGATTGGAACTCTCAATCTGACGGGCGACTTCAATCTCGACGGCGGCGCGTTGCTGATGGAAATCGGCGGTCCGACGATAGCCGACAGCGACCAGTTGATTATCAACGGCAATTTGCTTTTGAACAACGGAGACATTGTTTTGCAATTCCTCAACGACATGACGCCCAACGCGGAATTCGCCGTCGTTTTAGACGCTGACAACAGCGCCGACCTCGACGTTTTGAGCTTTGTCGACTCCTATTATTTCTCCAATTTGAGCTACGGCTTAAACGACGCCGGCTTGTGGGTGTTGTCCGGTAAAATCGACGCCAACGCCGTTCCGGAACCGTCCACCTGGGCGCTGTTGGCGCTCGGAGTTATCGCGTTGTTCCTGCGTAAGCGAAGAATATAAAAAGTTGCGCGAAGCGCTTCCGCTAGAACCGCGTAGCGGTTCAATATTAATAGCCGTGGGTTTTAACCCACGGTAGGAATTAGGAGGGAGGAGTGAGGAGTTGTCGATTCGCGCTCCTCAACAGCGAACATCAGCAACAGCCCGGGAACTGACGTTCCCGGATCGCCTGTCGCTTGCGTCAATTACGCATTCCGAATTCCGCATTACGAATTCCCTATCCCCCCCTCTTGACGAAAAATGCGTTTTTGATAGAATACCGTCAATAATTACACGCCATTGGGAGGATAAGCGAATGGCTAGCAACCTCATTGGAAATGAGGCGCCCCTTTCTGGGGTTGCGAGTTCGAATCTCGTGTCCTCCGCTTTCGCAATCGTTTGGGATTTGTCCAATTCCAAACGATTTTTTTATGATTTTTTCGCCCTACTCCTTGACTTTTTCTCTTTTTCCGATTACCATATTATATTAGAGAAGTTTTAGAAACGCGGCAGCGTCTCGATTGTTTTCACGTTAAATTTGAAAAGCCATGATGCGTCAGTTACTTAATAACATTTCTGTATACGCGATATTATTTGCTTTGTCGTTTTTGACCGTTTTGGGTTATAGTTCTTCGGTAAAAGCGGCAGACCCGCCAGCCCTTCAAAATCTGACGCCCAAGTCTCCGGAAGTCGTTGCCGCGCTGGATAAAATGTGCGCTTATCTGGCAGAACATTACAAAGACGAGGATCGCGCTGGCGGCAAGGCGCTGGCGGCTTTGGCGTACTATAAATATACGGGCGAAACAAAGCATCAAATTTACGTCGATACCATTAACGCCATTAAAGAGAAGGTAACCAAAGAACCCGGAAAAGTTAATTTGGATATTTACGAGACCGGCATCTCCTTGATTTTTTTGGTTGAATACGACCCTGTCGGGAACAAAAATCTTATCGACGCCATTTACAAAAGCCTTTTGGAGCGTCAAAAGCCCCATGGAGGCTGGGGGTATTCCTATAGCGCGACAGGGGACACGTCTCAAACACAATACGGCGTTCTTTCCACCTGGACGCTGCTTAAAGCCCGCCAGCCGGTCAATATGCAGTCCGGGGAACAAGCCATCGACTGGATTCTCAAAACGCAAGACCCCAAAGGCTGTTTTGGCTATCAGGGAGCTGTCGCAGAGAAAATCGGTCAGCCGGTCCAGCAGTCCCAAACGGGGGTGTGCATGACAGCTGCCGCCTTGGGTAGTTTGTATATTTTATCAGACGTACTCAACATCGGTCGAGTGGCTCCTGTTGAAAACGCTTTACAGGACGCGTTAAAGCCCGTCGATCAAAACAAAGACGCTCAAAGGAACTATCGTTCAACAACGTCGCCAAAGGCTGTAGCAGAGGTTAAAAAACTGGGAAATGAATGGTTCGACAAAAATTTTGAAGTTGAATATCCCTCTTGGCCTTACTATTATTATTACGCCGTTGAACGATACGAGAGTTTTCGAGAAGCTTTGGACGGGACGACGATTGACCCGTCGCCGTACTGGTATAACGCTATTGCCAACAAAATTCTCAACAGCATGAGCAGCAACGGCGCAGTCAGCGACAGCTGCAAAACGGTTTGCGCAACGTCTTTTGCCGCGCTGTTTTTAATGCGTTCCACCAAACGGGCGATTGAAAAAGACCGCTATCTCGGCGGCGGCGAACTCATTGGCGGCAAAGGATTTCCTACCGACATGACCCGCACCGCGGTTCGAAATGGAAAAGTCGTTTCCAAACGCGCCCCAACAACGGCGGAAGAAATGCTCGAAGCTCTCAGAGACCCGGACAGCGAAGCTCTGGAAGCGGCGGTTGATTCCCTTGACGAAATGCCGCCCGAGCTGGCAAAGGCAATTATGTCCGAAACGGCAAAACAGATTCAGAAGCTCGTTTCCGACCCCAAACCCGAACGACGAACGGCTGCTGTCAAGGCGCTGGGAAAAAGCGGCGAGCTGGACAACGTCCCTGTTTTGCTTTACGCTCTGACAGACCCGGACGAAACCGTTGTTCTCGCGGCGCGAGATTCCCTTTGCACCATCGCCCGCAAGCTTAACGGCGGCTACGGTCCCATGGAAGGATTCGACGAAGTCCAGCGAGACAAGGCTATTTCCAAATGGAAAGCGTGGTTCAAATCCATTCGTCCAGCTGCAGAACTGGAATAATTCTGACAATTTTTCGTTTTTTTTACGAAAATTCGTCCCCAGGTCTTGCAATCGCTTAAAACTTTTTGTAAAATAAACTTAATCTTACGTAAAGGGCGTGAATTATCAGCGATGTTATTTGAAATATTTCATCGCCAGATTCACCCCTTGTCAGACGGTAATTTATAAACTTTGTTGTTCTGTACCGTTTGAAAAACGTAGGTTACTTAAAAGCTTCACGGGAAGTTTCGATAGCGGCGGACGCGTTTCCCCGATTTTCAAACTATCCTGATGTTCATCCCCATCAACTTCTTTAAAAAGGAGATTTTCCATGTTAAAGACTTCACGTCGTAACTTTTTGAAGTCCACCGCCGTTGCTGGCGCGGGCGTTATTTTGATGCACAATCTCGCCTCTGGCGAATCGCCGAACGAAAAGATTAACTTCGCCGCTATCGGCGTTTCCGGCAAGGGCGGTTCTGACACGGCAGACGCAGCCAACTCCGGCAACCTGGTCGCAATTTGCGATACCGACGCCAACAAACGCCGCGGCGCTCTGAAACGCTATGGAGACATTCCTGAATTTTCAGATTTCCGCGAAATGTTTGACAAGATGGGCGATAAGATCGACGCCTTCACCTGCTCCGTTCCAGACCACATGCACGCTCCCGCCTGCTTGATGGGCATGCGTCTTGGCAAACACTGCTTCTGCCAGAAACCGATGACCCGAACCATCTACGAAGCTCGTATGATGGCGAAAGTCGCTGCTGAAAACAAGTGCTGCACCCAGATGGGCAACCAGGGCACCGCCAATAAATACCTCCGCATTTGCGAAGCCCTTTGCAAGATCGGATTCCTCGGCGACCTGCTCGAAGCTCACGTTTGGACCAACCGTCCGATTTGGCCGCAAGGCGGCGATCGTCCTGCTCCCAAACCGGTTCCGGAATTCCTGGATTGGGAACACTGGCTGGGCGTTGCTCCGGAACGACCCTACGCTGACGGCTATCACCCGTTCTCATGGCGTGGTTACTGGGACTTCGGCACCGGCGCTCTGGGCGACATGGCTTGCCATACGTTCAATATGCCCTATGCCGCCTGCAAACTGGCAGACCCGTCCTCCGTTGTCGCCACCACTTCTGGTCACAATTACGAAACCATGCCGCAGTGGAGCATCATCGAATTTCAGTTCCCGGAAACCGCTGATCGTAAAGCTGTCAAGGCGTTCTGGTATGACGGCGGAAAGAAGATGCCCGCTGAAAAACTCGAAGGTTTTGCTACTCTGCCTAACACCGGTTCCTGCATTTTCGGCACCAAGATCATCATGCTCGCCGGCGGCGACTACTGCGATCAACTCTCGCTGTTTGACGCCAAAACCAAAGAAAAGGTCGAGATTCCTGCTGACCTCGAATGGGAACAGTCTCCGGGACACTTCCAGGAATGGGTCAATCATATCAAGGGCGGTTTCGATTCCAAGCCGGGTCACTCCAACTTCATTACTTACGCCAGCAAGCTGACCGAAACGATTCTGTTGGGCAACCTCGCTGTCTACGGCGCGCCGGAAAAAGAAGTCAAGGGCGAACTGGTCGAATGGGACGCCGCCAACCTCAAGATCACCAACAACCCGAAGGGCAAAGACAAGATGGAACTGCTGGTCAAACCGCAGTACCGCGGCAACTATCGCCTGGACTAAATTTTAGTTGCGAGTTACGAGTTATTAAATCAGACGCGCCAGCGTTCCGATAGAACCGCGTTAGCGGTTCAATATCAATAGCCGTGGGTTTTAACCCACGGTGCGAGTTGCGAGAGGATTTCATTTCTCGCTGATCGCGGCTCGTTTCTCAGCGCTTGATTCACCCCGTTCAGCCGTCGGTTTTTCCGGCGGCTGTTTTGTATTAGAATGAATTCGATTATATTGTTTGCTCAAGCCGCTCCCGCCTCGCCGCCATCTGTTACATTTCAGTTCTTGTCGATATTGGGGCTGTTTTATCTGACGGTTATCACGCCGGGACCGGACTTTCTGGCTGTCGTTCAAGCGAGTTTGAACAGAGGTCTGAAAACTGGGCTGACAACGGCGCTGGGCATTGGCTGCGGGCTGCTGTTTCATTGCACCTACAGCGTTCTGGGCGTATCATGGCTGATTAAACAATATCCGTTTGTGTTTTCCATTATCCGCATTTTGGGCGGACTGTATATCGGCTATCTTGGGATACAATCTCTGAGAAGCAAGTCGATTGCCAACCTGGACGAGAATTCCGAAGAATCGAAAGAGCAATCCATTCTCAGCCGCGGCGGGTTTGTTACAGGATTGCTTGTCAACCTGCTCAACGCGAAGGCAATGATCTGGTTTATCGTCTTTTTTTCCAGCGTCATTCCGGAATCGTTTGGTTTGTCGCTCCGCGCTCTTTTCGCGCTTTGCTCCTTGATCGGCGCGATTGTCATTTTTTCTCTTTTGGCGCTGTTTATCTCTCAACGCGCTGTCAGAACGACGCTGCAAAAGATGGGCAGAGCGGTCAATATTATTATCGGATTGGCGTTTCTGTTTATTGCAATAGACATTCTCTACGGACTGTTTAACAGTCCTGATCCAAAACCGCAGCCAGAGCCTGCGGCGCTGCAAAGCGTTTATCAGGAGATGTCGCCCAAAAACATCTTTTCAAATTCTCCCGCTTTATTCTCCCAGGAATGTTCCTCGACCCGTTTTCGCGCTCTGCGCTGAGCCGAAGTCGAACCTTTGGCAAGCCGCTGTTTAAGCAATTTAACAAATTCTTCGGGAGAATCCGCAACGTCCAGACAGTCTGACCATTCTGACGTTGACGGTAGATTTCTGGCAATAATCGGTTTTTCGACTGCAAGATATTCCAGCATTTTCAGCGGCTGAATCTGACGAGTTACTTCCGTATCGGCGTAAGGCATAATTAAAACGTCCGATTCCATTGCAAGAATGGGCAGCTGATTGTATTCGACAACGCCATGAGCGTAAACGTTGCTCGGCGCGAAAAGCTCTTTGGATGGATTCGCCGTCGGTCCAACGAAAATAAACGAATCTTTTGGAAACGCTTTCGCGCAAGCTGTTACAATCTCAGGGTCAAGACGCTGGTCAATCAAGCCCCAATACAGAATCTTTCGACCGGGATACTGCTTCAGAAGCCGTCGGGAACGCGGTCGACGGAGAAACTGCTCGTCAAAACCGTGCTGAAGAAGCATGCTGGTGCGTCCAGTCTGCTGAGCAATGCGGCTTTGTAACGCTCGCGAGACGCAAATAATCGCGTCGCATTTTTCGATAAGCTCTGATTCCATGTCACGCAGCGGCTTGGCGTCCATTTCCGGCCAGCAGGACCAGTCGTCTACGCAGTAATAAACCCATCGATCAACTGGCAGCTCGCCAATCAGGTCGCTGATATACGGAACCGTCGTAATTCCAATAACCTGTCCGTTGTGTTTTTCCAGTTCCGGAACAATCTGCTTTACCAGAAGAGATTTATTGATTCGCCGCCGGGTTTTACCTCCAAAAGAGGGGAGCATTTTGGGATTCAAAACAACAGGATTGTCACGGCCAGAGGAATCAGACGAAGCCGTTCGTCTGATTTTTGCCGCTTTCATCCAGCTGACGGTTTTTTCAAACGTTCTGCGAATTGTAACCCAATTCAGCTTTATCGCGCGAGTTCCAATTGTGTTGACCCAAACGACGTCGTAACGATCCAGCAGACGTTTAATCAAATGCTGACAACTGGACGGATGCCGTCCCCAGTCGTCAGAAAAAACCAGCAGGAGCGTTTTGGGTTCTGTCATTTTATTTGATGCATGAATTCATTTGGACAACGAATCGTAAATTTGACAATAGGCGTCATGCATTTGCCGTTGAGTAAACATCTCCAGCAGGCGGGCGCGCCCTGCCTCGCCCAGCCGGGCTGACAGTTCAGGCTCGGTTGCCAACAATTGCAAGGCTTTTGCCAGCGACGTCGGATTTCCAACGGGGGCGACAAAACCCGTCTGACCGTTGACAACAACCTCTTTACAGCCGCCAGCGTCTGTTGTTACAATCGGAAGCCGCGCCGCCATCGCCTCCAAAAACGTTACAGGAATTCCCTCTGAAAGCGACGTCAACAGAAACGCGTCCGCCCCCTTGAGCAGTCGGCTGACGTCGGATCTGGCGCCGGCCATAATAACGCCGTCTTGAAGGTTGTGATCGCGAATTCCCTGTTCGATGTTGTCCTGTTCCGGACCATCGCCAACAATAATCAGACGAACGTTGGGAAGAGTTCGTCTCAACGCCTCATAAGTTCTCAATGAGGTTTGATAATCTTTAATCGGATCGAGTCGGGCGACCTGAATTATCGTAAAGGCGTCGTCTGGAATATTAAATTCGCGTCGAACGGATTCGCGTGTGTCGTTCTCGTTTTTTGAACGCAAATTGTCGTAAACGTCCGGGTCGATTCCATTGTAAATCACCTGAATCCGTTTGCCGGGATAGCCCTCTTTTTTTCGCAGAGCTTCTTTAACCCGCTGTCCGACGGCTGTAAGAACGTCGTCGCGCCGATACAAAAGGCGATTAACCGCCCGCCGTTTCCAGCTGACAACGTCAGGATAAAACCGGCCATGTTCAGTCAACAGGATTTTAGGATTCTTCTTTCGCCATCGCGCCAAGGACGAATAAAAATACGGCGTACATTGATGAGCGTGAACAATGTCAATTTTGTACTGTTCAAACAGATTTGCCAACCGTTTGACGCAGTCCCTGTCCAAACCGGGCTGACGGTTTAGACATTCCACTTTGTATCCCTGATCGATAAGTTCCTGCGCCATCGACCCGGCAAGGACAACGTTTTCGGAATCCAGACAAAAGAACACAAATTCATACTTGCTGGCAAGATCCGGGTCAGTCGCCAGGCGATACGCCAGCGTTTCCGCCCCGCCCCAGTTGAGCGTATGTACAAATTGACAAATTCTTTTCATCCCAGATACCATAACGTCTCCAAAGTCCAAAAGCCAACAAACGTTCCAACAATCAAAATACTGGCAATTAACGACGGAATCTGTCGGCGAGTAAAATCAAAACCATTCTCGATTAAGTATGTTACATAAGCCGCGCTGTACAGGCACAACAACGGCGTCAGCGGCAGATGATAACGCGAATGAGCAAAAACGAGCGAATGAACGCCCCAAAACAGTCCGACTACGCACAAAAGCAGCAGATGAACGCGCCATTGTTTTGGCGGGGCGAAAAACGCGCCGAATACCGCGGTTACAAAAACCAGAGCGTAGTACAGCATGATAACGCCAGCAACAAGAATCGACATCTGTTTGCTGTCCTCTGAATTCATTCCTTGAACGTCCCCATGAGCAAACAACGCCGCGGTGGAACGTTCCAGCTGCCAGAAACACAGCGCTTTCATTCCAAATCTCTGCAGCGTCAAACCGGGATGTGACGCCATAAACTCTTTGGCGTACTTGCCCGCCATCTTGTCTTTTTGCCCCTGCGTCATTGGGCCGACGTTTTCGTACTTTGTTCGCAGAACGCTGTACCAGTTCTTCTCGCCTTCCTGATGAATTGCGTCCCAGGAACGGTACAGAGGCGTATACTCATAATTGCCCATCATGAGATTGCGTCCTGACATGCAGTCGATAGCCGTCAGCGTCTGCTGAAGTTTCGTATTCCGAACAACCCACGGCGCGATGACAGCGGCGCTGACAATCAACGCAACGAAGGCAGACGTAAGACGAATCGTCCAGCGCGCTTTGAGAAAAAGGAGAATATACAAAAACACGCATGGAATCGCAAGCCACAAGATGCTTCTCGTCAACGCGCCCAACCCCAAAAACAGACCGCAAAACGCGGCATTGAATAACGCCGTCTTAAAACTCTCGCCGTTTTCGTCTGTTCCCTCGTTTTCATCTTGAAAAAGATTGACGGCAAAATATAGCGTCAGGACAAGGAAGAATGTAAACTCCGTTTCGGTCAGAATCATAAAATTCTGCATGACCATCGACGGATAAAAACAGAACAGCCCTGCTCCGATTAAAGCGATCGTTTCACTCTTGAACGCTTTTAGACCGATTCGATAAATCAGCCAAACCGTCATGAGAGAAAGCAGAACTTGAAATATCCGAACCGTCAACTGAACGACAGCCGCGTTATCTGTTCCCAATACTTTATAGAATCCTGCAACTGTCCAAATGTACATCGGAGGTCGAATAGACGACAATAGAACGTTTTCTCCAACCTCTACCCCGAAATTGCCGCTTTTGGCAAAATACTGCGCCATGCCGTTATAATGCTGCTCGTCAACGATCTGCAACGGCGCGTTCCAGGTCAGGAACAAAAAAGGAATTCGAATCGCCAGCCCCGTCAGGAGAATAATCAGCAGGATATATTTGGATTTCATTTCGTCCGCCTCCGAAACGGGGTTTCAAACGGACGCTTAAGCCGGGTAAACCACGGTTCTTCTTCCGGATGAATCGGATCGACCAGAATCGAAACGATTCCCGCCAGGTTTGCCGCCATGATATCAGCGTAAATCTGGTCGCCGACCATTGCCGTTTGATGCTTGTCCCAATTTTGCTCTTTCACAGCTCGAAGCAGTCCAAACGGAAACGGCTTGAGAGCCAGAGCGCAAAACGGCAGTTGATGCTGTTCCGCAAACGCGCCGATTCTGCCCGGCTTGCCGTTGGAAACCAGACAAAGCCCAACGCCAGACTGACGCATCTGTTCCAGCCACGCGGCGCTGAAAGGTTCCAGTTCCGTCTGAGAATAGCGTTTGAGCGTGCAGTCGACGTCCAGCAGCAGGTTTTTAATCCCGTTGTCGGATAAAAAATCCGGCGTCAGGCTGGAAACGCTTTCGACAAGGATTCGGGCGGAAAACGGATACATTGCTCAGCTTTGAGTTTTGAATTACGGTTAAAGTTTATTGTTGATTCTTTCCCAGGTACTCTGCCAACGCGTCTTGCCAGGACGGCATAGCCGGCGCGCCGGTTGCATGGTATTTGGACGTATCTAAAACGCTGTACAGCGGACGCGGCGACGGCGCGTTCCATTCCGCAGTTGTAATCGCGTCGGCATGTACGGTCAACCCTTCCAAGCGGAAAATTTCCATTGCGAAATCGTACCAGGTTGTTGCGCCGGAATTGACGACGTGATACAGCCCCCACTTTTCGCTTTCCAGCAGAAACAGCGCCGCGGTTACCAGATGAGGGATATACGTTGGCGTGCAATGCTGATCCGCAACGATTTTCAGCGGTCGACCGGACGCGCCCAGGCGCTTCATCGTTTCGACGAAGTTGCCCGGAGTGTTCTCTCCCAGCTTGCCGTACAGTCCGCACGTTCGGAGAATCAAGCGCTTTGGACACTCCGCTGCCTTCTGCTCGCCCTCGTATTTCGTTTTCGCATAGACGCCTTCCGGGAAAACGGGATCAGTCTCTTTGAGCGGTTCCCGCTTTTGAGTTCCGCAAAAGACGTAATCGGTCGAAAAATGAACCAGCGGAATATCGTAATAACGGCACAGCCGCGCCAGGTTCCCCGGACCAAAGGCGTTGATCTTCCGACAAATTGCCGGCTGTTCTTCGGCGGCGTCAACTTTTGTATACGCAGCCGCGTTGATAACGCCCCTCGGCTTGAGCGCTTCAAACAGGTCGGAAAGCTCCAGAGCGTTGGTAATATCGCCGTCAGGCAAATCAAAACCTCTGGCAGCGCCGCCCAGACGCCGCATAAATTCGTCGCCAAGCTGACCTTTACAGCCAAAAATCAGGTATTGGGATTCCATATTCGTTTGCTTAACTTTCAACAGTTCAATTTTTCGATAATATCTTTATAAATCGACCCTATTATTATTGTAACCATTTTTCCTGTTTTTGACAAGAAGATTTCAGGGATTTCTTATTCCCTTTGAGCAAAAAAACGTTCAATCATACTGTTATTTCTTTTTGTAAGGTCTTCAACAGGAAATGACGCATTTTGTCCACTATATTCCAAACGGACGTCATTTGTCATTTGACGTTCAATGAAAACGCATGAAAACTTGTCAATAGTGTATACTATCGCTGTATGAATCAACAAGCGGTTTGTATGATTCACAAATTTTCATCAATTATTTCAAATTAAACGCATGATGTATATGAACCGTATTCGTCAAGTTTTTTGAAACCTACATGATCGGACTACTGCATGGAAAACTTTTTCGTCTGCCGAAAAGACGGACAGAACATTGATATGAAATTGGTTCATTCCCTGGAAGAACTCAACTCTTTAACGGCAGATTTGCAGACATCGCAGCGCTGCGTCGTCCAACAGCGGCTTGACGAAACATGGGACGACTATATTTCTCGGGCGAAGAGATCCTTTCAGACAATAATTTCTCCAGACGTGATGGAATCCTGGCTTGACAGGCGCCGTTTTTGTTCGTTAGAATTCAATCTCGAAGGACCGTTTCATTTCAAGGCGATTCCAAACCCTAAAGGCGAAATCTGTTTTTCATGGAATAACGATTGCGAAAAAACAGAATGTTGTCAGGTAAACGTTTTCAAAGTTCAGACGCTGCTTTTTCCTCAATTGGAACTATACATTCCGATTGGAAAAGAGATGTGGAACCAGTTCCACGGAACGTGGCAAATGCGTCTGAATTCTCACAATCGCATATATTGGAACTGCGATTCCGGATATTTGTCAAACGCCTTTCCTTCAAAGATTGTTACGGCCGTCGAGCGCCCCGAGGGGCAATTCCAGAATCAAAGTAACCCTCAACCGATCTGCGATGCATCGGATAAACCTTTTGAGTTCGTCCAATCCCGCCGTCTTGTTCGTTCGGATCAATAACCTTGCCCTGCAATTCGTCTGTTGAATTCTGTTTTTCTTTTGAAGCGTCTCCAAGAGTTACGCCCTTTAACTGACTTTGCTCAACCGCCTGACGCGTTACGTGAGTCGGAAGCTGTTCCGGCTTGAACTTTTCAAAATCAGGATTGTCGTCTGGCGGGTTGTCGTCAAACTGAAGCGGAGTCGGCGGAGCGTCGCCATGACTTTGCCCCCCGCGACCGCCTCGACCTTGCCGAAGCCAAAGCTGAATTCCCTGCTCGCAGTCGCCGTCCGGACAGTTCTCATCCAAAAACAGCAGCAAAGAATCCGGATCAATATCCTCGTCAGACGGTTCAATCTGTAACTGTTCCAGATCTCCAAACTGTCCCTCTTTGAGCTTATCAAGCAATTCCTGCAAATCGCCCTGATATTCCTGGAGCTGATTTTTCAACTGTTCAAGCTGCTCAGGCGTTAGCTGAGACAAATCTGGAATCTTCACATTATCGGGAAGCTGAAGCGCGTTTGGCTCTGACTGCTGACCAGAATCGCCGCCTTCCATCGAGTTCTCGTCAGAAGAATCCTGTTGTTCGTCGCTTTCGCCATCGCTATTCTGACCGTCTGCGTTCGACGAATCCTGTTCTGACGATTCTTTGCCGTTAATTTTATCGAGCGTTTTTTGAAGTTCTTTTGCCGCGGCTGCCCTTTGAGCGTCGTTTAATTTATCCCATTCTTTTTTCATAGCTTCCGACAAATCCTGAGCGTCTTGAGCGGCTTGAGCGTTTTCTTCCGCCTGACGAGCTGCATCCTGAGCGGTCTGGTCAAGCTGGTTTTCCAATGCGTCAAGAGCCTCAAACGTATGGAGCGGGTCCTTTCCATCAGCGTTATCTGACAGCTTATTGAGAGTCTGGAGCATCTGTTCCGCCTGTTCCTGTGACAGAATCTTTTCCTTTTGCAGCAATTCAATTTTACTCTCAATTCGCTTGACGTCTTTTTCAAGATAAGCCGTCGGCGACGAGCCGAAAGAATCCGCGGCAGGAATCGGAACAAGCAGAGCGATGGTCAAAAAAAAGACCGACAACAAACAGATAATCAATGGCTTAAAAACCCGAAATGGAATCAGGACGTTCAAATTGCTGTGGATTGCATTGGCGGTTTCCTGTTTCTCCCAATTTTTTGCTTCTGGAAAAAACTCTTCTGCCAGCATTATGCCGCCGCAGGAAAACTGGTTATCCAGCCACGCTCGTACAGACGTCTGAGAAGGAACAAAGCGTCCCGCCAGCAAATACGACGCCAAGGGAGCCAGAAGAGCCAAGCCCGCCGCAGTTCCCCAAACCGCATACGGATGAGAACTGAGAACGGATGGATAATACAGACGCAAAGCCACGATCGCAGCTCCAACAATAAACAGTTCGCCTGATAATACGTACAGACACAATCGATTTGCTATTGCTAACCGAAACCGTCTTTGCGCTTTGCGAACGACTTGATCGTACTGCATTGAATCCGCTCCTCTGTAAATTAGGCTAATATTTGCGATACGAGTTAAATATTTTATCTCGCAACTCGCTACTCGCAACTCGCTACTATTCTATAACGGTAATTCCCTGAACCGAAGCCGGACCTTGAGGGTTGCGATACTGCCAGACAACTTTTTTGTCTCGCGTAATTTCAAACGCCATGGCTCCATGGAAGGAACCGCGATTGGCGGCATAGTTCCCAATAACGAGGTTGCCGTTTTTCCGCTCGACAATCGGGCACATCATTGCAATTTCGATCTCCGGAGCGTCCGACTTCTCAAACCGCCAGATTTCTTTCCCGGTTCGATCGAAAATAATCACGTTGTCCAAAAACGCGCCGGCAACGGTTCCGTCTTTCAAAACGCAGACGCCAAACGCTGCCGTTCCTTTGTCGCCGCGATACGTTTGAACCAGCTTGCCGTCGAGAGTATACTCTGCAATGACGTTCAAATTCTTCTGAGCAACCAGAAGCGTTCCCTCGGGCGTGAGGCGAATGTTTCTCATGTTGTGATGAGAGCCGATCTTTTCAGCGTACTGACAATCAAACGACGAAACGACTTTTCCCTGCGGATCAATCTCAATAATTTTATTGAGCGTGTTCCAGCCAACAAGCGTATTCCCGTTATCCAACCGAATCGCGGAGAAAACGGAATCGTTGCGGCGGTCGTCCGGGCAGTAATGCATGACTTCTTTATTGTCCGGCGTCAGCTCGACAACCGAGTCGCCGTCAGAAAACAGAATATTTCCGTTAGGCAGAATCATCCCGTCTCCAGTGTTGCCAACGTCTTGCGTATACGCCTTTGTCTCGACGCCGTCTTTGTCAATAGTCAAAATTCGACCGGTACACGCCAGCATGATAGACGCGTCCAGTTTGCCGTCAATGAACTGACTCTGCTTTTCCAGACCGTCGGCTCGGCAAACGCTCGACGCGCAAAATACACAAAGCAATATCGCGTCAACGCTAAATCGTCTTGACATTATCATACCTTTATTTTTATACCCTTTCAAGTTTTTATTGGATATTATAATCTGTTCAACCATTCTCAATGATTCCGATTACTCATCCTCTTTCCCTTTTTTAAACAAACGCCCAAAAAACTTGGTAACCTTTTCTTTTCCTTTCTTCACAGCTTCTTTTGCCTGTTCGCCAACAGGTCCGGAAAGCATGTCAGATATTCCTTCTTTCATATCTTTAATCCCTTCCGACATGCCTTTTTGGAACTGATAGCCAAATTTGGACTCCTGTTCTCGTTTTCGCTGTTCTTCCTGCTCGATTTCAGCAATTTTCCGCCGTTCCAGTTCCGCCATGTAAGCAGACATCTTTGACTCCGACCCCGGCTGAGGCTGAGCGACTCTGTATTCTTCCTCGTCAGACTTGGGCGGTTCTATGCGCTGCTCCTGACTTGGGTGAATTCTTTTCTGCGCTGTGGAACCGGGAGCTGCGGGTTTAGACGCCATTGGTTTAGACGTCATCGGTCTTGGAGCTGTCGGCTTGGACGCAGTTGGTTTAGAACCAGCAGGCTTGGAAGGAGTTGGTCTGGACGCGGTCGGTTTGGCAGCTGGACGACTGGCGCCAGATGGCGGCGTGCGGAAAGCAGCGCTGTCCGACTTTGGCTTTGAATTCGGAATTCCGAAATCAGAGTCTATTCCCAACTCGTCTGTCGGCAGCGGCGGGATTTCTGTCGTTTGATGAAATCCGGTTTTAGCGGAAGACGGTTCCGGTTCTGGCTCCGGCTGAGGAACGGGAGGAATCGGTCGCGGAGGAGCCGGCTGGATTGGAGCTGCGTCAGGGAAATCCAAAAACACGCTGGATACGGAAACCGTCTTGCCCGACGGCGCCGGTTGAGCTGGCGGTTCCGGCTTGTACTCTTGCGTAAAGCTGAAACGATTGTCCTCCTGTCGGATTGCAGGCGTCGACGTTTCCACGTTAAACTCCCTGTCGAGATAAACGTCTGAACCAATGCAGCAAAGCAAAACAGTCGAGTCGTCAATTCGAATTTGCTGTTCCTGACGAATTCGCTCAACCAGTTCGTCATACTGCTCCGGAGTTTGATTCCAGAACTCGCGCCAATCCGGAACAGAGCCGTTTTCGCACTGGGACAGAATCCACTGTGACATCGCGTCCGTTGCCAGAATTATCCAGTCGCCTTCCGGGGCGACAAAATCAATCGGGACAAAGCTGGCAGTCAAATCGACGCCCAAATTAACGCTTCCGATCAGGGGCGGAGTGGAATCAAAATCTGCCGAACGAACAACTGGTATGGATCGAACAAGCCGACCGTTATGAAAATGCATCAAACACGCATCGCCCAGCGCGTATCCATATACTCTGAAAAAATCCGTATCCAGCGGCGTGTCGTCGTCCAAATCGTCTGGAGTTTCCATTGACTGTTCAATCGTCGCCCAAACCAGCGTTGCAAATGCGCCCGACGCCATTTTCGGTTTTTGATACCATGACAGATTGTTCAAATCAATGCCGTTGATCCATTTTTCCCGAACGCGTTCAAGCCATTTCGGAAAATTGAAATGATCCATCGGGTCAGGAACGTTCTCGATAACGCTCTGACAAAGAATATTTGACCACGAACTGGAAAACAAAGAACTGGACGCGCCGTCTGAAACGACAACGACGTTTTGCAGGTCGTCCGCACGCCAGGCGTCTTCATTTGTCCCGTTTTGAGGGTCTTTCGGATGGGAAAATCCTTTGAAAACAAACATGATTGATTATAAATGCCTGCTGTTACAAGCTGCATATTGGGAATGACGCGATTGCGTTTATTTCCCTGCCCTTTTTTAAATTTGATTTCCAAACAAGCTCAACGCAAGCCCGGAGCCGCCTGAGTTCCCATGTTAAGGAACTGAATCAGACAGACCATGTCGGCGTTAAACGCCATCCCGCGAGCCCCGCGCTGAAGCGGAAGCCCTTCTGCAATCGCGTGATTGAAAAACGGTTCCGGCAAAATGCTCGACATCTCATAAAGATACTGAGCCAGCATGTCCGGCAATCCATAAGGATTGGCAGGAAACATAAACCCGGGAACCGGCGTTGAAGAAAGGTGACAGTTAAACAAAAGGACGTTGCCGTCCATCGTCGACAAACGCGTCAGCGCCTGAGCGTACGGACGCGGGTCGCCATCCTGGGATTCGCCGTCTGTAATGTGAACGACAATGGGCGGAAAGCTGTATCGATGCTGATTAATCCACTCGGTAAGCGTTTGGTGAGCCGTGTAAAGCATGTTGCACATCGGCGTTCCGCCTTCACAGCATGGGTCAACCCAAACCGGACATTCGTTGGGAATTTCAAACGTCTGTCCTGTCGTCGGGTCTTGAATGTACTGAATTCTCTGCTCAATTCGCGCGGGATTCATGCCGATGTCGCGAATGGATACAATCGGGCTTCCCGCCAACGGTCCCTGCAGCGCTGGAGCGATAATCGGCTGGCCGTACGAATTGGTGCGGTAGCCAAAAACGCCGATATCCATCCAGTCTTTGATGCCCTGATCTCCAGAGGCGCGAATTGTCATATTTTGCAGCCACGAGTTAATCGCGTTGCAAAGTTCGTCACACTTTCGATGTTGGCTGCCGCCAAGCGGTTCGCACATTGAATATGACTGATCCAGCAGAAACAAAAAGCAAGCTTTGTTCTGCCGACTGATTTCCATTTTATAAGGCATGGTTGTTAGTAATTGTTAATTGGTTGTTGTAGGTAACGATTTTATTTCAATATTTCTTCCAGTTGAGGACGAATTTCCGGAGCGGAAATCTGCTCGGCGGCTTTAATCGCCCCGGCAAACGAAACCCCAGACACGTTTTCCGTCTTTCGATGCATTTCCAGTTCATTGCATTTTGCAATAAATCGAGACCAGGCGTCTGGACTGCTGACGTTGTCCAGCAAGAGCTTCCGCTCCTTATTGTACGTGTTTACCAGTCTCTTTGCCATCGTCGAACGCGGAGAGATAATAAAATCTTCCGCTTTATACATCAGTTCATTCCCCTCGGAATCCGTCATCTGATTGGCGTCTTTAAAATACTTGTATCCGATAATTTGACGATCGTCGTCTCGAACCGTTATAAATCCGCCCGTCAGTTCCGTTCCGTCTTTGAGCTTGGCGTAAAACGTCATCGGCGGTTCGTTAAGAGTTTTCTCGGCGATACCGGATTTAATCAAACGAATCACTTCGCTTTTCAACGCTGACCGAACAGCCGGATCGTTGTTGGTTTCCAGAATTTTTGCCGCCGCCTGAACTCTGCCTGCAAACGATTTCGGCGCGTCGTAGTACGCCTGAATCTGCGATTTAACAGACGAACTGATTGCAGGGGAATCGTCGGCGTCTTCTGAACTGCCGCCCATTTCTTCGTACTGTTCCTGCCATTGACGATATTTACGTTTTTGAGCGTCGCTCAGTTCGTCAGAATTTTTGACGCGTTCCAGCAGCGACCCCAGCTTTTGCTTTTGACTTGCCGCCGAATCCGATTGGAGAATTCTTTCTATCTCGTCTTCCGACGTGTAAAACGCGCAGCGATTGAGCATCATGGAAACATTCGCCTTGACCGCTACCGAGGTGTAATTTTCGTAATCGTCTGTGAGCTGCTTGCAAAATCGAGCGCAGACAAGCCATTTGCCCTGATCAAAGGCGTTTCGCGCATCCGTTAAAATCTGAGTCGCTTCGTTCTCTTTTTGCAGACGTTCAATTTTAACTTCGATATCTCTCTGCAAGGCGGAAATCTGACGATAGACGCTATCCTGCGCATCCGTCCCGCTTTTAAGCGTTGCCAAAAAGCTGCGAACGTCGTTTTGAAGTTTGAACATTTCGTTTATGTCCTGACTTTCCAAATGACGCTGCGATTCCAAAAAACGCTGCGTATTGAAAAACACGTCTCCCCACTGACGGGAATAATCCGGCATCTCGCCCCAAGCCGTGTTTTCCGCCGACATGCCGCGCATAATTGGAGGAACCGGGCTGCTAAGCAGACTGTCTTTTGCCAAAATATCCGACGCGTTATCAAGAGATCTCAATTCTCTTGACGTTCTTTCGACAACCTCGACGGTTTTCGTAAAATGGTCGGCTTTAACGTCAGGCTTCCACGGACGAACGAGCGTCATGTCCAACAGCGCAAGTATCGTCAATAACGCCAGAGGGATCGCTCCCAAAACGATGAAAAACAAACTCTTCATAATTAAAATTCCATATATAAATTATAATTAAAACTCAAATTTGAAACGCCGCAAAACCGATTACTGAGCAAGCATCGTTTCCATATCGCCAGCAGTCAATTCATAATAAATTGTATACTGCTTTTTCGATTCAACGTTTTTAACAGTAGCCCAGTTGGTTTCAAATATCTTTTCAGGATTCTGTTTATTGACAAATTTGAATTTAACCATGCATGTAACAGTTTGAGGAATAATATCGAAATCGCACGTCGCTTGCGGTCCGGACGACGCCGGTTTAGTCAACACGGATTTAGAGCCGACAACGGAAACCTGAACCATCTGGCATTCAATCGAATAATTATTCTGGAACGAACTTCGGAATCTGTTGTAGGATTGAGTGTCTTTTGTAACGCCGGCATTTCTGCAGATCACAACAAGCGAACCAATAACGCCTGCGCGAGTAATTGACTGCGGTTTATTTGTCGGCTGCGACCAGGAGCCTGCCAAGGGGCTTTCCTGTTCATCGTCGCTAAACATCAAAGCTGACGTGTTCATTTTGGGCTTGGCGGGATCGGACGCCGCAGGCGCGGTTCCTGCTGCGCCTGTTTCAGTCTTTTTCTGAACGGAAGACGAATTTCTTGGCTTGATTCTAACCGATTGAGGCTTCTCTTTTTCAGTCGGTTCGGCAAACGGATCGGGAATGTCTTCAAAATCTGAATCGTCTTCCACCGCTGGATTCTCCGGTTCCACAGCCGGAACCGGCGTTTGTTTCTCCGGAACAAGTTCGCTGTCCGCCGGATTGTCTAACCCGGAATCGTCATTGACGTCCGCAGCGTTGTTTGCGTCAGCAGGCGGATTTTTCGGCTTTGCAGCGGCGAACGGATCCAAATCATTGGCGTCGGAATCCGCCGTCGGAGCGTCTGACTCAACAGGAGTCCCGTTTTCCTCGTCAACCGGAACGGGATCTGTTACAAGCTCTTTTGTCGGCAAACTTAGATCGCCTGTAAATCCGCCGGTGCGATAGAGGACAAATGCGCTCTGTTTGAGATGTTTCAAAATCTCGGACAAATTCTTTTGCGCATCAGCGTCCGCCCGTTCCTGTTCGACGGCTTCCAGATTGGTTAACCGTTCAATTTCCTTTTCCAGCAAACCGTAAACTTCATTTGCTTTATTAACAACCAGCTCGCGCTGACGTTCGTACGCTTCAATCGCCAGACGATTTTCCTCAACGGCGCTTTGGTACTCCTCGTCAGTCTTGAAATCCTTTTTATTGGGAGCTTCCGGAGCGGTTTCCGCTATTGGAATCCCCACCATGACGCCCATGCGGCTGATACGCTTTTTCTTCGCGTTTTCCGGGACGTCGGCTCGATTGTACTCTCTGAGTTCATAGCCCAAATCTTTATATTCAATCTGACGCTGTTCCAAATCAGACGCGGCTTTTTTCTTGTCGTTTTTATCGAAATGAACTTTCTTTCCCTTAACCGACAAAACCATTTTGACGGTCGTCGGCTCCGGCTCCAGGCTGACGTAACACTCTTCCAACCCCAGCGTCTTTTCCAAATCGGTCAGACGATATTGCGTAACCGGATTTTGAGGATCAAAGACGTCGCCGGCGCCCCAGCGAACGACTTTGTCCTGGAAGACAAAAAAGCCGGGACCCAGTTTCAAGTTGGACATATTCACCGTGTCAATCAGCCCTGCCTGAACGAGGTCTAAAACGCCGTTTTCATCCAGCGGTCGTTCAATTCCCTCTGTCGGCAAATTATACGCTTTGCCCTGAACCCGCTTCATCGGTTCTCGAAGCGAATCTTTAATCGACGCAATATCCAGATCCGTTTTAGAAGGAAGCGACGCCAGCTTTGACATGACGCCTGGATTCTTTTTCAGACCCGCCACCAGCGATTGAGCCATCGAATCCACTTCGTCCTGTTCCGGGTCAATTTCGTATTTATCGCCGTATTCCGGGGCGTCGTCCCAGACAATCGGAGCAATCGCTTTTGGCGCTTTATTAGCAGAAGCGTCTGGCGATTCCTGATTATCTGTTACAAATTCATCTTCAGCGACGCTGTCTGTTTTAACGTTATTCTTCAAATCCTGAGTTTCTTTTTGACGTTCAGACGCCGCTTTCTTTTCCAAGTCCGAATCAGACGTTTTGTCCTTCTGAGCGGTATTTGTTTTGTCGACAAACAAACCGTCTTCCGCTTTCGGGAAAAACAGATCCATATTGATCAAAACCAGAAGCGTGATGAGTAAAATCGCTCCCAGACCAATCGACAAATACATGGTTTGCTTTTTGTTAAGAGCAAACTTCTTTTTCTTTTCCGTCTCGACAGGGGGAGCGGCGACCTCGGCAGGGTCGGTTTTTACCGGACGAACGACGGCGTCGTGAGAGCCGACGATTCGTTCGACAAAAGTTCCCAAAGTCGGCTTGGACTTTGCCCATTGACCGTCTTCAAAAAAGCTGACCGTCTTTTCCCAAAGACGCTCATTTCGAGGCGTAATCGGCGGCAAGAATTGTTTGAACCCGTCCTGAGCCGGAAAGAGCGAGGCAACAACATGCTGCAAGAACTCTTTTCGCTTTTCCGGCGCACGTTCCTGAGATTCCTTATCCGGCGCGGCAACCGAAAAATCCGTAACAAGCTTTTTCATCAGGTCGTCGAGAGCCTCGGCGTTCCCCGTCCCGTCGCCCTGCTGATCCAAAATGGACTGCGCCGTTGCCTTGAACGACGTCCAACAGTTCGCCCGCTTCGCCTTGTCTTCAGACATCAAATGCGACCCGGCGGAAAGCGTTTGGATATAATCGTTGAATTCCGGCAAGAAGGCTTCAAACTGCGTTGACAGCTCGTCCAGCTTTTTGCCCATCGCCGACGACTGAGTGGGATATTCGGCATAATAGCGTTCAGACCCGAACTTGAACAAATCGATCAAGTCTCGCATGGTCAGCTTTTCGATACGATTGTTCAAAAAGGCGACGTCCCCGCCGTGATACGCCACACATTGCGTTAAGGCGGCAACTAACGGCAAACGATACTGCTGAACGTAACGATTCCAAAACGCGCCCAATCGCGGAGCGTCCAGCTTTACCAGCAGTTTGGACAGCAGCGCCGTTTGCGTCCCTTCAAAAACGCTCTTTTCCGAATCCGGAGGAAGAGAGCCGTCTGCGTCTATGTGACGAAGCAGCATTGTCGTCTTTGCGGACTCGGACGCGTTGGCAGACGTCAGCCAGGAACCGACAAACTCTTTCGGAAGCGTTTTGAGCAGGTGTAACACAACCAGATTGGACTTCGGGTCTGTCGACTGCGTTCCCAGCAATTCCAGAATCATCAAATGGGCTTGCGTACCAACAACCAACTTGAGCTTATCGGCAACGTTGGTCTCGTCAATATCAAGCTGAGAGAGCCCCTGAATGAGCTGTTTTTGAAGCAGTTCCGCCGCCGAATGACTTTGACGCCAAATCGGGACGACGTCCGGGCTGAACGAGCGGTTTAGATAAACGACGTCAGCAGGGTTCCCCTGTGCAATTAGTCTCAACGTCAAGCCGACCTGATGAGTCAAAACAAACTCCGTTGCGATAACCGCGTCCGGATTTCCGCCCGGCTTGAGCCCCATGGCGGCGGAAAGCTGCTGAAGCGCGCTCACGCCCGCCCACGAGTTGGTCTTCAGACGATTTAAAATGGTTTTGGTATAAGAACATTCGCCCTTTTCCGACAGCGGGTACTGAACCGATTCCCCCGGCAAAGCTGGCAGAAAAACCACAGAGGGTTTCGCTTCCAGCGGGCTTTGACGTCCGGTAAAAACGTTGAAAACGAAATGCCCTGTATACATTTCAGACGGCAAATCGTTTTTCAGCGGATTGAAAAACGTCGTCGCGCACAGACGCCCGGGAAAGTCCATCGGCGCGCTTTCATACGTGGAAAACGCTGCGTGAGTTCCCCATCCGCCAGGCGCCAGGCGCAGCGCTCCGTAATAGAACAACGCCGCCGTATCGGAATCGGCAACCAGAATAATCTTTTTTGACGCGTCTTTCCAGACCGACAACGCGCCTGTAAAGAATTGCTCAAACAGTTCTGGACGAATAACCTTTTCTTCGCCGTTGACAGAGGTTTTCCATTCCGTCTTCCCGCTAATCCAGTTTTCAAAAACGGCATCGGAAATCGGGCTGCCGTCAGTCAGCGGCATAACAGAAGCCATGTCCAGCATCGGCAGCGATGCAGGAACGTCGTCGCCGTCTGTCGTGCGCCAGAATTTGGAATTGTACATCTGCAAAACCGTTCGGCTTGCCCAGGGCTTTTCTCCGTCGCCGCACAATACGTGAGCGAAATAGGAACCCGGACGCCCGGCGGAATCTTCTTTTCGATACGATACGCAGCCAATAACAGGGCGGCCGTCCACCGATGGAAGATAGAAGAATCGACGCGGGAATTTCTCTGCGGCAATATCTGAAACGGATCCGTCCATTGGCAGATGATAATACATCTGGGATTCAATTGTCGAATAGATTTTCCGAGCGTCTTCTGTCTCTGCCGACGCGCTTCGAACGGAATATCCCAGCGGAACCGACGCCCGTTCCGGGGCTTTGTCTTCCGCTGAACTGAAAAACGACGATCCGCGCGTGCAGTGCGTTATGTAAAGTTGATGTGCCATATTACCAAATCCAACCCTTGCTTCGTTTTTCCAGCTGTCCTAACGTAAAGGGCTGAGTATAAATTTTTGTAAATCCCAAATCAATTTCCGCCCAAACAGAAATAAACGCCTCGCTGGCTTCAAGCGACTGCGTAAAGAGCCAGCTTCCGCCGGCGGCGTCCCACTGTTCGCGAGTAATTTCGATTTTTTCGATAAACGCGACGTCTGCGTCGTCCGGGCGGTCTGCCTCGCTCAACTGTCGTTTTGTAACGCCCAAAACGCAAACGTCTGAAAACCTCGGATGAGGCCACGTCCAGCGAAGACGATACTCGCCCTTGGACTTGTCCGACAGAATAATGCCGGCGCGCCCCATGGCGGCTTTCAATCCGACGGTTTCCAAATCCACCAGATGTTCGTTTGCCCAGCGAAGAACCTTTTTGAAATACGGTTCGTACCGATCTGAATAATCCCGGAAAATGCGGGCGTCAAACACCTGAACGAACGGCGCCGGATCGTTGTTTTTCAGAGCGTCTTCCAGCGGCTGAGCTTTTTCAACAAGGTCTTTGGACTTGTTGACGTACATTGTCCACTGCTTGGGCAGCGGATAATTTTTCATCAGCGGGTCGTTAATCAGAGTAACGACTTCCTCACGAGCGTCGCGTCCGATGGCGTCCTGCAATTTTTGGAAAATGCTTCGTCGGGCGACGGCGTCGTTGTAACGCTGTTCCCATTGAGCCACCTGTTTGCACCCGCTTAAAACCCGACCGTTCCACGCTTCCAAAATGGCGGCGTCGAGTTCGTTTAACGGCAGATTATCCTGAATGGCAAGAACCTTTTTGACGTACTTGTAACGCGATTCCGCCAACTCAACTCGCGGTTTGAATTCCGGCGGGATAATCGTCTCACACTGAACTTTTTTAACCATCTTGAACGCCTTGTGAATGGCGACTTCGTCGTCTGGCGACTTCCGAATAACGCTGATAAGATGGTCAAGATTCAGCACTCGCACTTTCGCCGCCTCAACTCGCGGACGAAGCGAATAAATATATTCTTTGGGAAGCTGGCTGGCGATCTGGACAATCGTTCTTTCCCCGGAATAGCACATTGTCTCTCGAGACGAAGAATTGTTGACCGACTGCGCCAGTCTGTCAAGCAACTGAACGCGTTTTTTGGCGTCGAAATACCATTTCATATCCGCCGGCGGCAGAGGGGGAACGCCCGGCTCCGCCTTGGTCATAATGGCGTCGCCAGTCTTTGTAACGCGGCGGTCAATCGTTTCGTTCACAACGCGGGGAATCGTCGACCAGCCTTCCCGCGCCTTCTTTACGCAAACTTCTTCGTACGCCTTTTGAATAGCGGGCTTGAGATAGTCCGGCGCGTCGAGAAAACGTCCGCGCTGATTTAAGGCGTCTACCGCTTTGGAATAGTCGCCCGCCTTGAGCAGGGCTTCTATCTCCTTGTACGGATTGACCAAATCCCACAACGACGGGACCGCTTCCAACGGTCCGGTCGCGTATCGATAAAACAGTTCCGAAGTCAGTTTCTGAACAGTTTCGTTTGGGAATTTGAGCAGCGTTTGAACGGTCGCGCTTTGCTGCGGATTTTGGAAGTCTTCAACCCGGAACAGGATTTTGTCGTTGCCGGTTTGTAACACCGCTCTGTCCCACAAAGACGGATCCAAAGACAACGCTTTGAGTCCCAGATAAATCACGATGGTTGAGTACCTGTCCAGTTCCGGCGACAACAACGTATTTTGACCTCGTTTTGGATGCTGATACGGCTGAACGCCGATTTCCAGATTGCGGCGACCAAACAGCCCCGGAACGGACATGCAGTCGTAGTCGACCAGCTTCAAACGTCCTTCCGGCGTAACAATGATGTTGTTGTGCTGCAAATCGCCGTGCGCCACCTGAGCCTCGGTCAGCTCGCGCGTCAACGACAGCCAACAGTCCGCTGCGGCAGACAACGCAGCGCCGTTGCGTTCAGAGCATTTTTTATTCACCCACTTGAACAGCGTATCGCCTTCAACCCAATCCATTAAAATCATCGGGTACCAGCGGCCGTCCGTGCAGCGAATGCTGTCGTCAACGTACTGGAAGTTGACCAGGCATTTCATTTTCCGTCCTTTGAGGTACTCGTAGGTGCGGAAATAGCGTTCGCGCCGCTCCGGAGATTCCGTCGAAAACACACGAACCGCCTGTAACGCTCTGTTGGGATAAATCGCCTTATAGACAACCGCAAACGCCCCTGCCCACGGACGGGGAAGGTTCATTTCGTTTCTCTCGATTTTACATTGTTGCAGTTGAACGTCGCGAAACGCAATCTGCGGCTGCTGAAGCATTATACTGAATTGTGAAGGCGCTGGCCAGGACATAGTTATGAGTTAAAAAAAGTGGTTAAAAGTAAAAGTTGTTAATGCGCTTGCGCTAATTCCGAATTCCTAATTCCGAATTCCGAATTATTAAAGCGTTGGGAATCCGTTCATTTCCATGACCCAGTACAAGGGTTCTGCCAAACCGAACGGAGACAGGGTTCGGACAGCCAGGTCGGTTTCTCCGCTGCCTTCCAAACCAACGGCTGTCATGGGGAAGTACATGTGACGCCCGCCGAAAAGCTTTTTAATCTGAGCGTCCATGTCCCATTCGGGCCAGATGTCTTTGCGAAGTTCGTCAACCAAGGCGCTGCGCTGCTCAATAATCGACTTGGAAAGCCCTTCGCCGGTCGGGTCAATGCGTTCCATATCCGCATAGAATTTAGCGGCTTTGCCCCACGCGTTGTCCCAGTTGGAAATGGTCGGCAGCAAGTCGATTTTTGTTAAACACAGCGCAATCGGCAGACGCAAAGATCGCCATTGCTGAATCTGCTTTTGAGTTCTCAAATCGGAATTGAACCGTTCCAGAGCCGCGGCCTGCGGTTCCCACGGGTACGTGGGGTCAATAAAGAACAAAAACGCGTCGGACGCTAACGCACGCTGACGGCGAAAGTCTTCCGCCGCCACGTCGGTTGTTACTTCTCCGGAATAGTCAAAAACAGACGTTAAAACCTTTGTTCTGCCCAACGGGTCGTGGTCTGTGTACTGGAACATCATCGGATACGGAATTCTGTCACGCTGAGTCGCCGGCAAAAGATGTCGCTTGTTGACAAGTTCGTCAACCGACTTTTGCAAATCCGCCGTCGCCGCCGTTGGGACGATAACCATGTCTTTCGACTGGCTGGAATACCCGTTATTGAGCTGCCAGTAAAGCATGGTCATCCAGAACGTCTTGCCCGCCTGCGGAACGCCCAAAGTCGGAATGCTCAACTTGGGCATATTCTGATACTGCGACCCGTACGCGAAGTTGCACAAACGTTTGGGCTTCGCCGTCATTTGGTGCGTGCAGACCGCCGTTCCGCCGTTTTCGTTGGGCGGAGGAACCAGCTGAGGATCAAACTGATACTTTCGGCTGGCAGCTGCGTACTCGTCCGGATTGCGAAGCGTTTGAACTTCGCCCTCCGTCAGACACATCGGGCACGTGTTGCGGTATTTCGCGCGCTGTTTCATAACGCCGTTGAAATACGCGAACAGCCCCCACGCCAGGAGCGCCAAAAGAACGATTCCCAAAAACGCCCGGAGAAAATGCTTTAATCGAAGGTATTTAGCCGCCTGCAAGCCAAACTTTTGGTTGTCGGCATAGACTTCGTTCATTGCCTCCCAATCCTGATTAAAAACCTTAATAAGAGCTTCCGTCTGCTTGACGTAAATAGCGTTGTTAATCACCGCTATTCGATATGCGGAAATCTCTTTATACAGGCTTTCGCCCAGCTTCTGTTCCTTATCAGACGGGACGGCCTCGTTAAACGGCTTTTCCAGCGCCTTGCGAGCGTTGCGAAGTTCAACCGTCTGCTCGTCCGCCTTCTCCTGAAGTTTTTCAACGTCCTTTTTAAGCTGCACTATCTGCTGAGCAAAAGCCGCCTTGGGAGCTTTCCCTTCAACGGACATATCCAACGCAGCGCGATAAATCACGGCGCCAAACAGAAATGTAACAAACGTGGCAATCGCCAGAAAGATGATAAATCCAAACAGGACTTTTGACAGCCGCATTTTTCGCGCACGACCGCCGTTGAGCCAACGGCGCAATTCCCGGCGTTTGTCATGCAGAACCGCAGCAAAAAGAAT
>JAZMZV010000143.1:0-25479 GCA_045586185.1 Thermoguttaceae bacterium
TGGCTCACAGAACGACATGGCTACGATCCGACTTAGCCGCAGGAAGTTCGAGAGTTCACCAATCAGCTTGACCCGAATCGAACGATTTTATGGGACTACGAAGCCGACGCAAAATCCGACCGCAACTTTACCAACTGGGACGTCATCGGCAGGTTCCCGTACACGTTCGGCATCTTCCAGGCATACGAGGCGGCGATGGACATCCGCGGGAACTATCCGCTCATCGAACAGCGCATGAAGCAGGTCGGCGACGACCCGTTCTGCCGCGGCTACATCCTCTGGCCGGAGAACTCCCATTCCGATATTTTCCTGCTGAATTTCTTTACCGCCAACTCTTGGAAGCCGGGCAAGACGACCGACGAACTGCTGGTCGAGTTCTGCCGTGACAGATACGCCGATCAGGCGGAGGAAATGCTGGCAATCTGGCGCGACGTTCTCCCAATTTCTCAAATGCTGGACTGGAGCGGCAACTTCTGGTTCCAGGTTTTCAACACGATGAACGGCAAAGTCAAGCCGCAAGACGCCGCTACGTGGCGAAACGCCAGCCGAGATCAGATTCCACGGCTGCAAAACGCTCCGCAAGTTTTAACGCGCCTGGCGGATGTCGAATGGAAAACCCCGTTTGTTTATCGGGATTCCATCGACCTGGCGCGAACGACTATTGACCGCATGCTGACCTGCGCTCGCGTTACGCTCTTTGCCGCCATGAACGACTGGCGCGAAGGGAAAATCACGGCGGAACAGGCAAGAGCTAAAGTCAACGCGTACTACGAACTGGCGGAGGCAATGCGCGATACGCTCGCTCTTCACCCGGACTATTCCATTTACGAAACCGTCGAGGGCATGAACGCCGTCGAGCCGATTGTCAACCCGGACTTCGACCGCGTCATTCTCGACAACGCCTCGTGCACCTACTGTCAGTCGCACCAGTACGAACTCATGCAGACGTGGTACATGCCGTGTATTAAGGCCATCTGCGACTGGGCGAACAACCGACTGGATCGAGACGACAAATCCGTTTTTACGTATCCGGACAGCTTCAAGAAAGTTGTAACAGAGAAAAAAGCGGAAATGCTGTCAACGCCGTTAAAAGATCAACGCCCGACGCTGGAACGAACGCAAGAGAATTTTCAAGCCGTTATGCTCCGCGCCGCCAAAGCCGCAAGCGTATTTCAGAATTAGAAGTTAGAAACATGAAACCGCTTACAATACGCACTATGTACTACGCGCTTAAAAAAAGAGTTGTCCCCCTGCTCTGTTTTGCCGCTCTTGTAACAACGTCGTTCGCTGCGTTTGCTAACTGGCAGATAAAGCGTCCAACGGAGTTGTTCGTTCTGCCCGGGCAGAAGACTGTCGTTGAACTGGAATACATCGATAACGGCGTGGCGGCGCCTGCTCCGATCGCGGACTTTGAAATCGTCGATACGGACGGGAACCCTGTCTCCAGCGGGATAATTCAAAACGGACGCGCGGAGTTTACTCTGCCGCAGGGCTTTTTTGAATTCGTTGTTACAACCGGCAAGACGGAGGACGAGCAGAAGCAAGTCGAGCGTTTTGGAATCGCGTCGCTGCCGCCGTTTTATACTCACGACGCCCAAACGCTGCAAAAGCGCGACCCGTTTTTCTGTATCGACGCGGCAATGTCGTGGCTGGTCAACAAAGACGGGAACCGGCGGGAAGAGTTGGTGAAAATCGCCCGGCGGTCCGGGATTGTCATGATTCGCGACCGGCTCAGCTGGACGGAGATTCAGAATGACCCTGGCGTTCCCGTCAATCCGGACGGATACCGCGGCTACGACTCTTATCGAAAGCTCTGCAAAGCCAACGGCGTCGAAGTTCTGGAAATGTTTCACGACGCCCCCGCCTGGACGGGCAAACGCGCCCGGTATCCGGAAAACTTCAACGCGATGGCGGATCTGTGGTCTGCGCTGTACCCGGAATGGTCGTCAACTTGGGGAGGCTTGGAGGTCTGGAACGAGCCGGACATCTCCTTTGGCGGCGACGTCCCTGCCGACCAGTACGCGCCGATTCTCAAAACGATGTCGTGGACGCTGTCCAAACTGGGCATGAGTAAGCCCGTTTTAGGATCCTGCGTCGCGGTTTACAATCAGGAATGGCTCGATACGGCGCAAGCGAACGACGTCCATTCCTATTGTGACGTTTTCAGTTATCACACCTACGCCCGGGCGGAAGCCATGCGATCCATTTACGCCCGATTTGCCGAGAAAATCAACGGGAATTCTACCCGCCCGGTTCCGATGTGGATTACCGAATGCGGCAGACCGTGGAAACGGGGCAAAGACCGCGCCGACTGCCGGGAAGACAAAATTTCTGCCGGCGACATCGTCATGAAAGCCGTCGTTGCCAAGTCCGTCGGCATTGAACGGTACTTCCCGTTTGTCTATCCGTATTATGACGAACGCGACTCCAATTTCGGCATGATGGACAAGTCGTGTTCCCCAATGCGCTCGTTTGTCGGATACGCTCAGATGATTCGCGTCCTGTCCGGGTTCCGTTACATCGGCGACGTCCCTGTCGATGGGCTGAGCGAAAACAAAGCCCTCGCGTTTGTAACAGACGGTTCCGACGAGGCGGTTCTGGTTCTCTATACGGGTTCGGTCGATAAAGCTCAACGCGTCGCCTTGCCTGTTCCAGCATTGCGGGCGGAACGAATTACCGGCGAACCCGTATCCATTTCCGCCGATGAGACAAACGCCGTTCCCGTTCGCGACGGTTTGATTTATGTCTGGGCGCCGCGTTCAGAGGTTGAAAAACTCGCCGTCGTCGATCCGGCGCTGACGCAGATTCCCAAATCGCCCAGCGTGAAAGACGTCATGAAAAAGACGCCGCGAAAGGTCTCGCCGATCGTTGTTCGGTACGTCTACGATGAATCGCAGGTTGAACCGTCGTCGCGCTGGTATCAGGTCAAAAGTACGTTTGCTTCTCACGTAACAATCAAATTGGCGTTAGAAAACCTCTCCGACGCGCCGATTGAAGCGACCGTCTTTCCTCCGCAGGCGGCTGAAACGTCCGTAACAAATCAGACAGAACAGAAAGTCGTCTGTCCCGCTCGCGGTCGCGCGGACGTCGAATGGAACGTTGACCTGTTTGACGTTCTGTCCGAAAAGCCGCTTGCCGTTTCCTGCCGCGTGGCATGGGAGAATCCCGAGGGAAATTCAAGCTGGGAAAAAGAACAAACCGTCGTTATGCTCTTCCACGGCGAACCGAGCTGGGCGGCGTTTTTGAAGAAATATCCCAACCATCAAAAGCTGGAAATCGGCAGCGCGTCCAACTGGTCGCGGTCGCAGAGCGTCAACGCGAAAACGATTCTCGTTGACAACGAAGAGTCTACCGGCGCTGTTACATGGAAACTCCGGACGGATTTTCAGGAAGGCGACCATTGGACTTATCCCAGCCGACCGCTGCCGCCGACGCTTGACCTGACGAAATTCCGCGGCGTGTTGATCCGATACCGCTGCCAGCCGGGACAGAATACTGTCGCCCGCATGTTCCTCTATGAGAACATGACGGGCGGACGCGGCTCGTACATTTCAAAGTCTTTCGGCTCCGCCGACGGAAAATGGCACAGCGTCTTTCTTCTGTTTGACGAATTCCAGCATTGCACCGCCTGCGGAACGGACGCCAACAATCAGCTTGACCTCAATTCCGTCGCTAATATCTCCTTCGGAGGAAACACGAAATCGGAGTTCTTCGAATTGGAAGTTTCAGAAGCGTATTGGGTGGAATGAGCGGCGAGTTCTCCAATCGTTTCAGTATCTTTTTCTCTCGCCCGTCCATTGGAGGGCAAGAGAAAAAGAGTGTTTGACGATGTTTATTTTATTTAATCACTTTTTCCGTGGGTTTCACCAACGGCTAGAAATATTGAACCACTAACGCGGTTCTAGTTGAACGCTTCGCGTCCGTTATTTAAAACTTTGCGGACTTCGCGGACTTTGCGTGAGACTTTACGTTCGCTTCGCTCACGCCCACGGGGTTACACCCGTGGCTCGCCTAAGCGTAACTACGCTCCCGTTGGTCGCTCCGTTACCGCCTTTCATTTATCAACGAAGCTCTCAATAGTCCTCAAATTCCATTTCCGGGATTTTCTCCCAGCGGGAATGGGCGTCGCAGCCGGTTCTCTGCCGGTATTCCTTAAAATCGACGCCCATATATGCGTTCTTCCATCTGAACAGCTTCTGACTTTCCTGGTCATCCCCGCCCGACAAGGTCGGTTCCTGATTGGAAGCGGGTGTCTTCGAATCCTGCTTTTTCGGAGACATAACCTCGTCATTTCCGCCAGCGCGGCTCGCGCCCTGCCAGTAGACGTTGTAGTCGATGTCCCAGCCGGGTTCTTCAACGCGGTTGTTGCCGAACCACAGCATCGTATTCGCCGCCCGGCAGAACTTGTTGTTGCGGTACGTAATTTTCAAACTCTTGACGTCAAATCCGTAGCTGAGCATCGGCGTTCCGCGTTTGTCCGGTCGCTGTTCGTGCGACCAGCCGAACCCGGAATCGTAACAGACGTTGTTTTCAAAAACCAGCCCGTCTACGACTGTTTGCTTTCCCGACAGCCAGGTTTCGTAGCTCTGCTCGCAAAGCCAGGTTACGTTCCCGCGCCAAACCATGTTCTCAACCAGACAGTCGTCCGGTCCCTGATTGGTCATAGCGGTGTCGTAAACCTGCCAAAAGCGGTTCTTTTCCACAAGATTGTTTTTCGCTCCGCACCAGAACTCGATTCCGTTGCCGTATCGAGTCGGAACTCCGTCTTCCGAATACAGATGAGAGCCGCCGATCCAGAAGAAGTCGCAGTTGCGAATGATTGCGTCGTGAACGTCCGCGCCTTTGATTCCGTGCGCTCCGGTATATCCAAACGCCAGCCCATCAACGATAAACCAGCTTTGATCGGTCATCTCGGCGGTATGCTGACGAATCGCCGCTTCAAGGAACGAGTACGCCTCCGCCGGATTCTTCTTGCTGTAGACGTAAAGCGTTCTGGAGCCGGAATGAGGAGAAAACGGCGAGGAAAAAAAGTCCCCCTGCTGTTTGAGGTCATCCAAACTCCAGCGTTTGAATAACGCCTTTTTTGTTTTCTGACCATTTTCAACGACAATCACATTGCCAACGTCGGCGGTAAGCCCGAGCGTTGTAACGTCAACGGCTTTCGCTTCGATGGGAATGAAGTCCCAGGCGCAGCCGTCCGGAATTGTATCGCCGATAAAAAACGTCGTTCGACCGTCCTTCGCCGTTTGATCCGGAAGATAAATCAGAGAGTATTCCTGCCATTGAGGAGAAAACGACAGGACATCGCTTTTATCAGCGCTTGTAACGCTTCCGTAATTCGCCCACGGCGCTCTGTGCTGCATTAAACTCGGCAAAGTAGTTGTAAACGGTTTGCTGGCGCGAGCGCGGAATTTCAGAAGAAAACCCTGACCGGCGGCAATTTCAAACGGCGAATTGGTAAACTGAATCTGATTGGAGCTGACGCCCTTTTCGTTACAGCTTATTCGATAAGCGAGTTGTCCCTTTTTGGTTGTTGCCGTCTTGAGTTCCGCTTTGCCCTCCCCTTCGCAGTACAAATGCCATTGAGACATCGTTTGAGCAAACGGCGTTTCCCGATCCGCCAACGCGTAACTGTCCGATTTGGTTTTCCAGAGGTTTTCCCCGGCGGGAAGCCAGCAGTCCGGGCTGGAAAGATCGACGCTGCCCTGAATTCGCGGCTTTAGCCCCGTCCCGTAAGAGGAAAAGACAACCGGATTCCCCTCTTCGCCTGAATGGATTTTAAGCGTTCCGCGCCAAATCTGCCCGCGGCAAAAGAGAACCTTGTCTCCCGGCTGCAATTCCGTCTGGTTGACTTTGTCCAGCGATTGCCACGCAGTCTTCGGACTCGTCCCTTCGTTCTCGTCCGACCCGTTGATGGCGTCGACGTAATACTCCGCCGCCCAGACGTGTGACGCAAGCAGAGCCAAAATAAATAATGCGTTTCTCAATATTGACATGATATTACCTCTGAGATTTAAGACGTTTGACAATTCTCTTGAGCGTTGCTTCCGAACTCGCCTCGCATTCCCAAACGACAATGACCTTCCAGCCCAGCGCCCGCCAGTCGCGTTCGTGCTGTTTGTCGCGTTCGACGTTCTTTCTGAACTTCTCTGACCAGTACCCGGAATGGGCTTTGGGGCTTTTGTTTCTCGTACACGTCGGCGAGACGTGCTGATGCCAAAAGCAGCCGCGAACGTCGATTATCGTCCGGTACTTCGGCAAGACGATATCCGGCTTTCCCGGCAGGCTTTTGACGTGCAGACGATATCGAAATCCCTGCTTGTGCAGGTACGACCGCACGACTTTTTCGGGAGTCGTGTCTTCGCTTTTCACCTGCTGCATGGCGAATCGCCGCTGTTGGGGAGAAAGGGAATCCATGGGAACAATAATTAAAACTGAACAATATAGTATACAGTTTTATTATACGTTGTCTAAAAGAACGATACAAGAGATCAGAGAGAACTTTTTTGTAAATTTTTAAGTTGTGAGTTGCGAGGCGGCGCTATTAATTCGGAATGCGGAATTACGCAAGCGCTCATCTATGGTATTTCCTATTCCCTACTCCCTACTCCCTATTCCCTACCCTACTGCCTACTGCCTATTGCCTACTGCCTTTTAACACCTCATCCATCTTCTTCGCAACGGCGCGAATCATCGGGACGGCGACGGCGTTGCCGGTTTGACGGCGGATTTCCTGTAGCGACACGACGATCTTGAACGTATCGGGAAACCCTTGCAGACGAAGCAGCTCTCGGGCGGACGGGCGGCGAACGCCGTTGACGAGCAGATAATTATACGACGCGCCTGTTCTCAAAGCGCAGGAATAGTTCAGAATCGAGACGTTGCCGGACTTGTTCTCGTGCCAAATCGACGGATAGAAAACGTCCTTGTCTGCGACGCGCTCCCGCCGCTTCTGGACGATTTTCTCGGATGCGAAGAGGGACTTGTCAACCGCGTCGTCCGGCTCTAAGACGTCTGCCAGATTGTACGGCTGAACCGGGAAATCGAAGTTGAATGCTTTCGCCTGCCGGGCGCTGCGGAAAGCGACGATGATGATTCGTTCCCGCTTTTGAGGAACCCCAAAATCCAGAGCGTTGAGTACTTTCCATTTGACGTGATACCCCAGCTGATCCAGCAGTTCCAGAATCACGGCAAACGTCCGACCGCGGTCGTGCGTTGTAAGCTGTTTGACGTTTTCTAACAGAATCGCCTTTGGCTTGCGATAGTCCAGAATTCGGGCGATCTCAAAGAACATCGTACCTCGGGCGTCGTCAAAGCCCTTCATTTTGCCCATGATAGAAAACGCCTGACACGGAAACCCCGCCAGCAAGACGTCGTGCGCGGGAATGTCGTGAGCGTCAATTTGCGTTATGTCCCCCGCCGGACGGTGACCAAAATTCGCCTCGTACGTATCGCAGGCGGCTTCGTTCCATTCCGAGGCGAATACGTTCGTATATCCCAACTCGTCAAACGGAATTCGAATGCCGCCAATGCCGGCGAATAGGTCGATGAACTTCATGAGGCAGGGAGTAGGGAATAGGGAATAGGGATAGGCGAGCCGGGGTGCGTAAGCCTCCGGAAATAGCGGCGCCTTGCCGCTTGAAAAAACTTTCGGTTGCCAGCAAGCTGGCTCCCTTTTAGGGAAGTTTTTTCAAGCGGAATAATATGAGGGGAAAACCTTTTTTGAAAAAAAGGTTCTTCCCCTCAAACTCCCCTTTCCAAAAAACTTTAGTAAGGGGAAAGATAATTAAAAGGTACTATTATAAATCAAAGCGACCAACGGGAGCGATGATAATACGTCTCGCGCGGTAGCGCGGATTGGGAGCGGCGCCTCGCCGCTAATCCGTAGTATGAATCCCCCGGATGTATCCCTGCGGACTGAACGCGTCTGCGGCAATCGGTTTTGAAATGTGCGTATTGACGTTTCCGGCTTTGTCCTGCATTTCCATTTTGATAATAATTCGAGCGGGGACGTCGTTGGGCATTGTCCAGAGATAATCGCCAACAGCGGGAAGCTGGTCGGCAATGAGGCTCCACGGCTCCTGACCGTCGCGGCTCCAGTACAGAGCCACCGGCGTGGGGGACGGGTAATCGTCTGAACAGACCCAATGCAGACGCATTTGCGGAACGCTGGAATCGACGCGGATTTCAGCCGATTTCAGTTCGCCAACGGGAGCGGTTCTGTCTAAAACCAGCCAAGCAGACGGCGCTTCTCCGGGAATCGGTCTGCGTCCGCCAAGCCCTGCCCCGTTTTCAACGACGAGCTTAAGTCCGTAAACGCCGTCTTCTGTTACTTCAACGGCAATTGGCGTGATGTTGTCGTTATCTTTGGTGAGCAGATACCAGTCTGCCCCGCGATTGCGCGTCGCCCAAAGCTCGACGACTCCGATGCCGGAACGGCCAACAGACGTAATTTCGTAGTCCAGGTCAAAACGAGTTTTGTTAATTATTTTTGCCGTTGAAAAGTCAGCGGGAACGGATCGAGGTAAAACAGGCCGCTGGACACGCGTTGACGTTGCCAGATTGTTCGTTCCTGGAAGCGGTGGATTGTCCCGAACAGCCGACCATTCCGGAACAGAACCAGACGGAGGAATCGTCCCTGTGGAGCTTGCGACGCTTTGCGTCTCTGCGCTGTCGCCCGACGGATTGAGGAACGCGGAACGGAACTCGCCGCGCGCCAACGCGTCTGTTCCCACTACATTCTGACGAGCGGAACCCGGCAAAAATGCATTGCCAATGCCGCCTGTCAAAGGAACGTTCCATAAAACGACAGTTGGGATCTTCGCTTTATCCTGCGTTTCGCCCCTGATTAAAAGCTGAGTGATGCCGCGAGATACCTGAACGGTAAACTGTCCCGTCGCGCCGGAACCGCCGTCTGGATTGTTAAACATAACCATCGCTCGCGGATTGAGCGTGATGGGCGACCAGTCCGCAGTTTCGGAATAGCGCTGATAAAAACGAACAGTCTCCGGATTCGGATTGCGGTCTGACAGCGTCCAGTAAATTGTCAACTTATCGTCGCCGGTCTTTTGCGTCTCGATTTTTAACGTAGGAGCAGTTGTATCGACTACAATTCTCAGGTCAGGACGAGGTCCAATGTTGGGCGTTGGGCTGTTTTCAATTCGACTCGGTCGAATCGCAAACCAGTACTCCCCGTCTGACCCGACGCGGATATTAAACTGCCGCGCGCCGTTGGTCATTTCGTTTGCCGGAACAAGAGATTTATACAGATCCCACGTTTGCCCCATGTTCTTTGAAACATAGAGGTTAAGCGGAGAATTCGCGTCCGATTCGTCATTTAATTGATACGGTATATAGAATTCATTTTGGCTCAAATAGGCTTTCGGCGCTTCCTGAGTCGCTGCCCGGGCGCCGCCCGCCAAAAACGGATCCGCAGCATACAAATTTAAGCCGGGAAATAATAAAGTAAATATAACTGATATTATTATCGAATTGCAGATTGAGAGTTGAGGGCGCGGTTTACTTTTTTTGCAACTCGCAACTCGCAACTCGCTATGTAACGAACCGTTATTCAACTCGCACCTCATTATTTTCAAAAAAATTTTGAAATTTTTAAAAATTTGTATTCCTCTTTATTCAATTATACGTTATAATTCTAATCGGTATTAAAAATAAAGTGAATTATTTAATAAGTAAATATTCCGATTAGATAAACTGTAGAGGTTAAATGATTTATTCCAGTCTCGAACGAAGTTTTTTGATTTCGTCGGCTACCCTTCCCGAGTTTTCCATAACCACATGGGCAATGGCCATCGCGGGACTGATAATATTTATAGCAACTTCTATGTACGTTTTTCACCGTCTTAAAGAAGCCTCTAAAGAAGAACCGTTTCTCGGTCCGCATGCTATTCTCTCAAAATTTCGAGATTTGCGAGACAAAGGCGCGCTTTCAGAGGAAGAGTTTCGGAAAATAAAACTGCTTATGGCTGACAAAATTGCCGGTGAAGACAATAACGCCAGTCAGGAAGAACAATAACGCAAGACTTTCCAATATATCTTTCCTAAATATCGAGAGTTGCGCTTCAGGCGTTATAATATGGAAAATTTTTCAAAAATTTTGAAAGAAACACAAAAAAAGATTGTCTTTTTTAAAAATACTAGGTTATAATAAAAGATAATTGAAGTGAACTATGGATATCGGCAGTAGCGTTTAGTCGGTATCCATTGCCAGTCATCAATTGACCTATATTACCTCTTTTTGGAGATTTAACATGAAATTACGCAGTTTACTTTTATCGACGGCTATTGCTCTGCTCAGCGCAACCGTTGCATTCGGTCAATACTACAATAACGACTCCAACCGCGTCGGCGGCGTTTCCATTGACGCCAACGGTTTGGTCAACAACGTACAAAAAAGCGAATCGGCAAAGCTGGTTCAGGCGCAGCAAGCCGCTCTGCAGCCCATTGCTCAGGATTTGCAAAAGGCGTCTCCCGCTCGTAAGATTTCGCTCAAGGCGATTAACGAAGCGGTTGCCAAGGCTAAGGCAGATGGACAAACCATTCCAGACGCTGTCGCGTTTTTGGGCGGTTTGACCAAAATTGAATTCGTCGTCGCTCTCCCGGAACAGAACGACATCGTTCTTATCGGCCCGGCTGAACCGTGGAAAATCGGAAACGACGGATCCCCGGTCGGAACCGTAACCGGCGCGCCGATTATGCTTCTGGAAGACCTCGCCACCGCGATTCACACCTGCGCTCAGGCGCAGCGCGGTCCGATGTCCTGCTCCATCGACCCGACTCCGGAAGGAATGAAAAATCTGCACGCGTTCGCGTCACGCCTCACCCCCAACATGAACCCGGCAAAAGCAGCTCAGCGCATTGAACAGGTTGTCGGCAACCAGTCCGTCCGCGTCATGGGCGTCAACCCGACGACTCACTTCGCGCAAGTCATGGTTTCTTCTGACTACCAAATGAAACAGATTTCCATGGGCGTTCGTCCTGCCGCCGTTGAAAACCTGCCGCCGTTTACGAAGTTTGTTGAATTCAACTCGACCGGCGCTCAAAACGCGATGCCCCGCTGGTGGCTCGCCCCGAACTACGGCGCTGTCCTGCGCGATCAGTCCGGCTTGACCTGGCAGATTCAGGGCGGTTCCGTCAAGACGATGTGCGAAGCGGACTTCTACGCTGGAGACGGCGTCCGTCAGCAAGGCGCAGCCAAAGTCGCGTCCGGATACCAGAAATGGGCGGACGTCATGACTGACCGTTACGCCGACCTGTCCAAGGCGGAACCGGTTTTCGGACAGCTTCGCAACTGCATGGATTCCGCCGTCGTCGGCGCTCTGATTGTCAAAGAAAACATGATGCGCAAAGTCGGCAACGCCTTTACGGACGTAACGGAACTGACGCTGTCGGAATTCAACGAACCGAAAGAAGTCCCGTGCATGGCGGCGGTTAATAAAGCGCGCCGCGTTACAATCGTCTGCGGCGGCGTCGACATTGACCCGTGGCTGATCCTCAACAACGTTCAAGTCAAAGCGGACCTCAAATCCCTGTCCGCCAACGTAGAATTCGAAGAAGACTCTTTCTACGCCAACTAAACTAACCTTCAGGGCTTGAATTCAAGCCCTCTATCGCCAACTTCCCCACAGCCGTCAATTCTGACGGCTGTTTTGGTATGGAGGGAATCTCTATAATATTCTTTTAAAAAATCCGTCAAAACTCTGGACAACAGGTTGACAATCTGATACTATAAAAGGGAATAGGGAATGGGGAATAGGAAATAGTTTTCGATTTTAATTCTACTCCCTATTCCCTACTCCCTATTCCCTTATTCGCCTATCGGCGAAAGCGTAACTGCGCTCCCGTTGGTCGCTTCGTTACCGCCTTCCAATCCATTTCCTAACTAACTACAATGTTACTCCCAAATACAAAACTATCGTTTCCCTGCTGGCTTGTTCTGGCGTTAATACTGTTTACCGGCATAACGAAAGCTCAAGATGTAACAGACGTGTCGAGGGCGATAGCGCTGATTCTCGATCAGCGTCCGGGAGAGGTCTGTCAGCCGGATTCCGGATACGCGATTGAAATCGCTCAGCGGGCGGCGAAACGAGCGGGGGCGGCTCTGGACGTCCTGTATGTCTCGAAGGAGGGAGAAATCTGCGCTGCCAACGCCCTGCCCTGCGATCTGGAGAAATATGCCGTCATTTGGGCGTATCAGGGAGACTACGGAATCAGCCAGTCCAGCCCGATGTTTTCTTCTTCGGTGAAAGAGGCGTTGAAAAAACATCTCGACGCTGGGAAGGTTGCGATTCTCTCCGGCGGGGCGGCGGCTTTGATTGGCTCTTTGGGAACCGTGGAAAACCCACTCGATATGAAAACCGCGCCGCTGACGTTCGGCAACGACCGGTCGCAGACGGGATACCGACCGGCGCGAGTCGCCGACCCGATTTGGGCGGGGCTGGAAATGGATCGCGGCGTGTTCTGGTTTACAAACGCTGCTTATCCAACCTTCGCGTCGTTCAGCGTAACCGGGGCGAATGTAACAGTCTTTGCGGCAAACCCCGGCGGGGCGGCGAATCCCGGCTGCGTTTTCACTCGTGGGAACGGAACAGCGTTTGCGATTCCGTTTCAGATTTCGCCCGTCTACGGCGAGGCGGACTCACATTTTCGTCACAATTTTGAATCCCTGATTTACAATCTGCTGACGTTTTCCAATACGGCAGAGAACCGGAACGCGCTCTTTTCTCCCGGCAAGGAGTTCAACCCGCTGCCGGTTGACGCCTTGCGCGACGCCATCGCCGACATTCAATCCCGCTATCCGGACGAGTACGACGCCCAGCGTTATCTTGACCGGCTTGACGCGATAGTTCAGCAAATAAACAAGGAGGGCTGCGTTGACAACCCGACACAGGAACTGAGCGCTCAGTTTGCCGCGTTACAGAAAGAGGCGCTGCTTGCCAATCCCGATTTGGACTTTGAGGAAATCCTGTATATTGAACGCGCGTCCGCCGCGCTCGGCTTGCCGCAAAACTACAACAGCAACTCGGTTCTTTCCAAAACGGGATACAACAACTCCATCAAGGCGTTCAACCTCAAAACGGGGGAAAGCCGGCTGATTTACAAGCCGGAAAGAGACGTCTTTGTCGGGGACGTCGACCTGCATTTTGACGCGAAGCGGATTCTCTTTTCCATGCCCTGCTCTGACGAGAACAACCGATGGCGGCTTTGGGAACTGGCGTTGGACGGCTCTGTGACAGGCGCGAAACTCGTCCCGACGATTGAGCAGTCCGACGTCGACAATTACGACGGCTGTTACCTGGCAGACGACGGCGTCGCGTTCTGTTCTACCGCCTGTTTTACGGGCGTTCCCTGTATTGACGGTTCCGGGCACGTTTGCAATCTGTACAGAAAAGACGCAACCGGGCAGGTGCGTCAGCTGACGCTGGAGCAGGATCACGACTGGTCGCCGACGTTGATGGAGAACGGGCGGATCATGTATCAGCGGTGGGAATACTCGGACTTGCCGCACGCCTTCTCCCGAATCCTCATGCACGCCAACCCGGACGGGACGAACCAGTCGGAATTCTACGGAAGCAATTCCTACTGGCCGGGCAGCCTATTCTACGCCCGACCGATTCCCGGTCAGCCGTCACAGTTCGTCGCGATTGTCGGCGGACATCACGAGCAGAACCGCGTCGGCGACCTCGTTCTGTTCGACACGTCCAAGGGACGCAAGGAGAACTCCGGCGCCGTTCAGCGGATACCCGGGCGTAACAAGCCTGTGTGTAGGCAGGTTCTGGACTTGCCGATTTCTCAGTCGTTCCCGCAGTTCACGCACCCGTTTCCGATAACCGACAAAGTCTTTCTCGTTTCCTCCAAGCTGCGGCCCGGCGCGGGCTGGCAGATTTGTCTGGTCGATACGTTCGACAACGTCGTCCCGCTGGTTTCCGTTCCGAATTTCGCCTGTTTCGAGCCGATTCCGATTCGCCAGACGACCCGCCCGCCGGTGATTGGGAACCGGACAAACTACGCTCGTCAGGAAGCGGACGTCTTTATTGCGAACGTCTATTTTGGCGAGGGACTCAAAGGCGTTCCCAAGGGGACGGTGAAAGCCCTGCGCGTTTTTACGTACCAGTTCAGCTATCAGGGCATGGGCGCGGAACCGCACAGCGTCGGGCTGGACGGTCCATGGGATCCGAAAACCGTTCTCGGGATTGTTCCGGTCAACGAAGACGGCTCGGCGCATTTCACCGTTCCGGCTGTTACGCCCTGCGCCATTCAGCCGCTGGACAAAGACGGCGCTGCGATTCAGTTCATGCGTTCCTGGTTTACCGCCATGCCAGGAGAAGGCGTTTCCTGCGTCGGGTGTCACGAAGAGCAGAACTCCGTCCCGCCGCCGCTGGCGTCCACGCAAGCCTCGCGTCAGGCGCCGGTTCGACTTCAGCCCGTCGGTCCGAAACAGGGATTTTCGTTTGAAAAACAGGTTCAGCCGATTCTCGACAAGTACTGCGTTGACTGTCACGAAGAGAAAACGGCTCTGACGTTCAAACGCGGACCCGTCGCCCCGGCTCTGGATACGAGCGCGTATATTAACAGGGCGTCCCGATTCTCGCAGTCGTACTACAATCTGCGTCGATACGTTCGCACGCCGACAAAAGAGTCTCAAATGGACGTTCTCAAACCGTACGAATTCTACGCGCCCGCTCAGCCGCTGATGAGAATTCTTGCGGATCATTACAATGTAACGCTTGACGACGAATCCCGAAGAACGCTCTATACGTGGATTGACCTGAACTGTCCGTACTACGGCAACTGGGGCGAGATTCGCAACTACGCTATTCCCGACCAAGTCGCCCATCAGTGGGAACGCCGGGCGGAACTCCGCAAACTCTACGCTGGTATAAACGACCCGCTCGACGACGACCCGACTGTGGAACCCGGCAACGCCTCGCCCGATGCGCCTAAATGCCTGACGACCATTGACCTCGGACCGAAACAGTACGTTCAGCCCAACGTCGACGCTGTAACAGAAATTGAGAAGTCCCATTTCCCCGCCGACAACTCAATAGGGAACAACGACGCATCGCCCCAAGACGGCGATCTGGTTTTGGAACTCGCGCCGGGCGTTACAATGACGTGTCGCCGCGTTCCCGGAACGGATTATTATCTAGGAATTTGCGAAGTTACAAACGAACAATACAGCGCGTTTAATCCGTCGCACGACAGCGGCGTCGAGTTTGCCGACTTTATTCATTTCAGCCCGGGGGAAGCGTGGCATGCGCTCAACCGTCCGCGTCAGCCCGTAGTTCGAGTAACCCGACAGGACGCGCAGGCGTTTTGCGATTGGCTGTCTAAGAAAACCGGAAAGCAGGTTTCACTCCCGACGCAGGAACAATGGACGCTCGTTGCTAAAGCAGGAATTGAAGATTCTCCCGTTTGGTTTGGCGCGAACGCCGACTACAGTCATTTGGAAAATCTGTCGGATAAATCAAACGCGGACATCAACCCGATTTCGTGGTCAGGACGTCTGGATACGCTTCCCGCATGGCGCATTGCGGACGTTCGCGTCAACGACCATTCCCGCGTCAGCGCCCCGGTCGGGTCGTATCTGCCCAACCCGTTTGGCTTTTACGACATGCTGGGCAACGTCGCCGAATGGACGGCGTCCAATACAGACGACGGCAAAGCGGTCGTCTGCGGCGGCAGCTGGTACAATCCGCTTCGTGACACAGGAGCGAAACCGACTCGCGCCTATTTCCCCCATCAGCCCGGCTTCGACATCGGCTTTAGAGTAATGGTTAAGTAGGGAATAGGGAGTAGGGAGTTGAAGCGCCGAACCCGCTGAGAGGAAAGCGTGTCGGCGCTTCTCTATTCTAACCAAGTTACGCGCCTTGCAAGAAAAAAACTATAAATACTTCTATTTTTCTTTCCAGTCTCTTGCTTTTTGATTTTCGACGCTGTACAATAACGATAGTTGTCAGGGAGGCGCAAAAGCTGAACTGCATATTCTCTGTTGTTATTTTATCCTTCCCCCCCTTCCCGCCATGAAACGTTTTTCTGTTACATTGATTGTTGTCGCCCTGTTTGCCGGATTCGCGTCTGCGACGGCAAGCGCAAACGAGGTTGTATTCCAAATCGGCTATCCGGACGGGAGAGCCGCCGAGTTCCGCAAATGGATTAAATGGGAAGATTTCTTTGAGCAGGAAAATCCCGTCGTCTGCGATTATACCATCGGGAAATCTCTTACGCGAGATTGGCTTCCGTGGCATAACAGCACGCGAGAATGGCACGCTGCGGGTCGGTCGTTTACCGGGCGAATTCATTTCAACAGTCCCAAGGCGTACGACGTTCCCCTCTATCTGGTTGTTGGAACGTGTTTCGGACATCCGACGGAGCCGTCGTTGATAAACGTTACCCTTAACGGAACGGCGGTAGAGCCGGTTCGCGTCAAGCCGGGACCGCCGGGATTCCCCAAATATCAGGCGCAAACTGACAACGGCTGGCCGGAAACCAACGTCGTTCCCATTCCCGCCGGGCTTGTCAAACAGGGAGAAAACGTCCTCGACATCCGCCTGACGGACGGGAGCTGGTCGATTTACGATTACCTCGTTCTTCAGACGTCCGACGTTCCCCCAGCTCAGGTTAAAGTGGAAGACGCGCTCAAGTCCAAATTTGAGCCCGGTGGAGACATGGACGATGTCAAAGAGATTCTTTTTGCGGTTCATAAACCCAGCTTCGACGGGCACTGGTACGCCTCGTTTGGGTACTATGCGTGTAACGTCGACACTCACCCGTTCCCGCTGGGCGAAGGCAGCAGCCTGAGAATTCTCAACGTCAAAACGGGCGAAGTCAGAACCCTTTTCGAGGACAAGCAGGGCAACATTCGCGACCCGCAAATTCATTACGACGGCAAGAAGGCGATCTTCTCGTATCTCAAAGCGGGAACGCAGCATTATCATCTGTACGAAATCAATCTGGACGGCACAGGCTTGCGCCAGATAACTACCGGCTCCAACGCTCAGGGCGAGGACGACTGGGACGACATCGAGCCGACGTATCTGCCCAACGGGGACATCGTCTTTTGCTCGTCGCGCGCCAAACGCTGGGTGCAGTGCTGGCTTGTCGGCGTAGCGACGCTGTATCGCTGCGGTCCTAACGGAGAAAACGTCCACGCCATTTCCAGCAACCCGGAACAGGAAAACACGCCCTGGGTTCTGTCGAACGGTCAGCTTATTTACATGCGCTGGGAATACATCGACCGATCGCAGGTGCATTACCATCATCTCTGGACGGCGAACCCGGACGGCACGCGACATCAGATTTATTTCGGAAACCTCAATCCCGGCACGACCATGCTGGCGGCGAAGCCGATTCGTTACAAGGACTCCGTTCCGGACGAACAGCGTCGTTATCAGGTTGTCTGTACGTTCTCCCCGGGACACGGCAGACGCGAGCATTATGGAACTGTTACACTCATCGACCCCCGCAACGGACCGGACGATTTGGCGTCTACGCGGAGCATATCCACCTCGGCAAACTACGCCGACCCGTGGGCGTTTTCAGAGGACTCGTTTATTGCCGCCAAAAATTCTCATCTGGTCGTCATGGACGGCGACGGGCGAGAAGCGGATCTGTACGCTCTGCCGGAGGAAGAAGCAGCGCAGAAGTTCTGGATTTCCGACCCCCAGCCGGTTATTGTTCGTCAGCGCGAGCCGGTTATTTCCGATACGATTGACACAACGCCAAGAGAAGCCCCGACAGGGCGTCTGGCAATGGCGGATCTGTATCAGGGCAGACGAATGAAAGACGTCCCCCGCGGCACGGTGAAAAAGCTGCTGATTATGGAACCGCTGCCAATTCCCGTTCATTACAACGGCGGGATGATGTCCATTTCCACCGGCGGCACGTTTGCTCTGGAACGAATCGTCGGAGAAGTCCCGGTTAACGAAGACGGTTCCTGTTACATGGAACTGCCGGCAAACCGTTCGCTGTTTTTTATCGCTCTGGATAAAGACGGCAAAGCGGTGAAGAGAATGCACTCGTTTACAACGCTCATGCCGGGCGAAAATGCGACGTGCATCGGCTGTCACGAACAGCGCACGCAGACGCCGACCGCGGCGGATCAAAAGCAGCTCTTTGAAGCGATGAAGCGTCCGCCGGTCAAGCCGCAGAAGGTGGAAGGCGTCCCGGAAGTGTTCGACTACATGCGCGACATCCGCCCCATTGTCGACAAGTACTGTCTGGAATGTCACTCAGAGGACAACATGCAGGCGGGCGTCAATCTTTCCAGCGATTTGAAAGCGTCGTCGTTTGTCGCGTCGTACTCTACGCTAAGCCATCGCAACGGCGGAATGCTGGGCGACAACCGCAACCGGCCTCAAAGCGATTTCCAGCCGTACGAGATCGGTTCCGCCGCCAGTACGTTCTACAAGCTGCTGGAAAACGGACATCCGGATAAAGACGGCAAAGTCCGTTACACGGTAACGCCGGAAGATTTACGCATGGTTCGATACTGGATTGAATCGGGCGCCAACTATGCCGGCACGTACGCCGCCGACGCCTGCGGAGAGTTGCGGTGGGGGTATTCGCCCTTTGATTCGGAAGGCAGAGAAAATGGTCATCAGGTTAATGAAGACGTCAATTGGGAGGAAACAAAGGCGATGGCGGAGGTTGTCAACCGCCGCTGCGCGTCCTGCCATAACAGAGAAAAACGTCTGCCGTCGCGCTTGACAGACCAGACGAAATTTGCCAATCCCGGCTGGACGGTCAACCTGTCATACCCGGAAAAGTCCCGACTGATTCGCGGTCCGTTGGCAAAGGAAGCCGGCGGACTTCAGCGCTGCTGGAAAGAAGTAGATGGAAAACGCGTCCCGGAAGTTGTGTTCAAAGACAAGTCCGACCCGGACTACCAGACTTTGCTCAAGGCAATCGAACGCGGTCGTCATTTTGTAACGAAAGAGCGAACGCATTTCAGCTTCGCGCCGACTCAGCCGTTCTATCCCAACGAATGGTACGTCAGAGAAATGAAACGCTACGGCGTCCTTCCCCCGGACTTCCAGTTCGGAACGCCGATCAACCCGTACGAAACCGACCGCAAGTACTGGGAAGCGCTGCAAAGCGAATGGCAAGTGAAGTAATTCGGAATTCGGAATTCGGAATGCTGAATTACGCAAAGCGGTCCTCAATGGTTGCGTGCGGGACAGTCCGTTCACGGATTAGACGGATTAAACGGATTTTCGCCGATTGATTAATTGAAACTCAATCATCATTTGCACATCATTGGATTTTTAAACACGAAAAACACGAAATAATCGAAATTTACGAAAATGTTAGATTTTAAAATAATCCTTTCGCTTGTTTCGTTCTTTTCGTGTATTTCGTGTTAAAAAAACTCTTTTGAGCTGGCAAAACGCCCGCTTTTTAGTTCTCAGACGCCAACTTCCGGATAAGTCTCAAAGAAATTCGTATTCCATCCGAATGCCGATGTCTAAAAAGGTGAAGAATGTAAAATACTCCGGCGGGGTCGGATAAACCTTTTGACTGATCTGGAAAGCGTACGGCATTGGATCGATGCCCTGTTCGATCAACGGCTTGGTATGCTTGTGAATCTTGGTAAAACGACGGTTTTGAGAGACTTCCATTGAATCAAGACGCGCAATTGGGTCTGTAATGGTCTGCTCGTGAGAAGGGAGTAACGTTTTAACGATTCCCTCTTCCACCATTTTGCGAATGAGAATCGTACCCTTGCAATAGTTGGCGTACCCCAGCGTTTCTCCAAACAACAACGGCCAAATCGGCGGCAGCGTATGAGATAAAACATGATCTCCAGCAAATAAGACGTCGTCAAGGAGAAAAGAGGAATGCCCTTTAGTATGTCCAGTAGTTGGAATAACGGTAAAGTCTCCGATTTTGTCATCGTTGTCGAAAACGCAATCGACTTCATAGTCAACCGTTCTCGGTCCGAGATCCAAAAAGCATTGCTGTAAGTGAGGTCTGGCTTCTTCCGGGACGCCGCACAGATCAAAAAACGTCTGTAAATACTCTAACGCAGAAGCAAAGTAATCCTTGTTTTGCGCTATCATCTGGTAGTCGAGCCGATGAATACAGCGTTCAACCGAAGGATTGTCAAACAGCGGCAAGCCGCCGATGTGATCCAAATGCGAATGAGTCAGTAAAACGCGACGAACGTCTGACGGGCGGAAATTAACGCCGTATTCAGACTTGATAACGTCAAAACCGTCAAGAATATCCTGGTGGGAAGTCGCGTCCTCGCTGCCGGTATCGATAACGGTAGCCAGAGACGGGATTACATGAACCCGTCCGACCATGGATCAATACATTTGGCAGCGAATGACATATACGTCAATTCCTGAACCGGTAACAACTTTTTCTACTGGTAAACTCATTCTGACTGACTTGACGTGATGACTGTCCAACCTCGTTCGTTTGGTTCAAACGGCTCGCCGCCAAACAATTCGAACTTGTTGACTTTAATATTTTTCAGAGCGTAAGACTGTCTGTCGCCGTTGGGAGAATATCTCTGAAACGCGACAGGTTTGCAGGGTCTGACGTTAATAATCAATTCTGCTTTTGTCATGTCCTGCAAGTCTTCCTGATATTTAGGATACGCTTCAAGCCAGATTTGTCCCTGCGGCGCTCCGGGAGGAAGCGGGAGCAATCGAATCCAGTATCGATCTCGCAGCGTTGCCGCGGACGCACCAAAAAGGAACGCCATTGGGCCCTTTTTCAGCTCTTGCCCTGTTATAGAGCCGTCAGAATATTTGTATTCGTTAATCTCTTTTTTATCGAAATTGTACGTATATACAGACTTGCCATTGCAGCGATAAAGCTCTTTGGGCGGACCGTCAATACGAAAAACGCCTTTGTTGGGAGCTTCGTATTTTAAGAACCCGGTGGTCTGTTGAGCTTTCGGAGGAGAGTTGACGTCCGTTCCTCCTACGGACACCGCCGGATAGGAGTACAAGTCAAAATCCGCCTCAAATTTTTTAATCCCTCGCGTATAACTTTCCCAAAACGCCAAAACCCTGTTGACGTTGTCCTGTTCCTGAGGAGTCAGTTCAAATGGAGCGTTAGACTGCAACGGAACTGCAGGCTGACCCCCAGGCTGGGGCTGACCAAACGACTGGGGTTGCCCCACTGGCTGCGGCTGACCAAACGACTGGGGTTGTCCCCCAGGCTGGGGCTGACCAAACGACTGAGGTTGCCCCACTGGCTGCGGCTGACCAAACGACTGGGGTTGTCCCACAGGCTGCGGCTGACCAAACGACTGGGGTTGTCCCACAGGCTGCGGCTGACCAAACGACTGGGGTTGCCCTGTTGACGGTTGTGGAACGTATGAGCCGTTTTGAGGATTGGGCATAGCCGTTCTTTGCGGCGTCGTTTGAGTTGAATACGATCCGTTTGCTGGAAGGGCTCCGCCTTGTCCTGAAATGTCAAAGCCGGAATTGGGGACTGGCGTAACAGGAGCTCCGTTATAATTGTTTCCCGCTGGCGAAGGATTAACGTACTGTCCAGCGGCGGGATACTGCGTTCTTCCCGGAGCGGCGGGCGAATAACCGGTTTGCGAAAACGCCGATGCTGTCAGCAATAAAAACGCAAACCAGACGACAGCGACAATTCTGTGATTCATCTATTAAGTTCCTTTATCGGATTGCTTTTTGTGTTTTACGATATGCCTTAGTATAGCAGAAATCCTCGGATAATTCAAGAGCGGTTCAGCAAAATACGCTCAGTTTTAACCATGAGTTTTTATTCTTATGAACTTTTTCTGCCTTTATGGATAAGCGGTATATATCGGTATTCTTTATTAAAAAGAGATACGATAACCAATAAGGAAGCAATCAGAATAAAAAACGGGTAGGTCAATATTCCTCTCAGGTATTTCCGAACGGGCTTGCCGCAATAAACAACGCTCAGGAGAGCCATTATGAGCATTGCCAGATAGGATCCCAAAGCAGCGCCGGCGCCTAAAATCAAATTAAACGTCCAATCCGAATTGGGAAGCAGCGTTTGAGGAATTAATGGCGTTCTCATTACTATTGCGTAGATGAAAACCGCTGTGGTAGCCAACGTCGCCAATCCTGCTGCCAGCGGAGCCGTTGCGTTCCAGAACAAGTCCATTTTTTGAACGGGATGCGGAAACAGATTTGCCAGGGCTTTCCCGGCAAAATGAGTATTCTTTTTCGCTCCAAACATCCAGCGATACAGCTGCGCCAGCCATGCATTGAAATCCGTTGGCTGTTCGTCGTAGAATTTTGCGCGAAGGGTGTGAGTAATGCGCTTTCCCTTTAAAATTGTTTTAGCGGTGAACTCGAAATCCTCTGTAATGGAATGGGCTGTCCATCCTTCGGGTTCAACGCATTCTTTTAAGAACGCAAAACCGGTTCCTTCCACGAAACAGGACAATCCCAGCCGTCTGCGCGGCATGTTATAGGCGCGAGTAACGACAAGCCAGTGCGTAGCGCACATGTTGGCGATCCAGTTGTCGTCTGGATTGATAGAATCCCGAAAACCCAAAAACGCCTGGGCTTCGCCAGACTGCAGCCCGGCGTTAACCTCCGTTAAGAAGCCCGGATCTACGAGGTTGTCCGCGTCAAAAATACAGTATGCGTCGAACTGATCCGGATATTCCTCTTTGATTTTGTCGATTGCGAACGTCAAAGCCGTTCCCTTGCAGGGATGATCCGTTTGAATCGCTTCCCAGACAACGGCGCCGCGTTCTTTTCCGACTTCCGCCGTTTTGTCTGTGCAGTTATGAGCGATGAGAAAAATCTCAAAGCTGTCCGAAGGGTAATCTTGCGCTTTAAGGCTGTCGATTAAATTTCCGATAACAGCTTCTTCGTTTCGAGCGCAAATAATCACCCCTATCTTCAAACGACGAGATGGTTCGGGAAAAGGCTTGTCTTTACAATGCCCCACGATAATCATGACTAAAAGCCATAACATGTAGGGAAGAAACAAAGCTTGAATCGTCAGGAGGATTATGGTTGGTATTGACAAGGGAACGCTTTCTTTGTCCGAAGGTTGAGTAATATATGGAAACTTATTCTACCGGTTTGAAAACCAGACCGGAGAGCAGTTTGGGATAAAAATACGTACTCTTTTGCGGCATGCGTTCTCCCGCGATGCACAGCGTTTTGATGTTCTCGACCGTAGCCGGCATGACCAGCGCCGCCATCGGGTACTTGCCCGTCTTGAGCCCGTCGTCAACTTCGCTAACCAGGTGAACGTAAGTCGGTTTGACTTCCGCCGCCGGCGGCATTTTCAGCAGCGTTTCGCAAATGAGCTTATGCAGAATGCTCACGCCCAGCGCCTGCCAGTCTTCGTTGTGATCAGGCGTAACAGCGGCGATTTTCGCCTTGCCGGCGTCCGTCAGCTTGACTAACGACCATTTGTCGTCCTTCTTTGTATACAGAGCGATTCTGGACTGGTCGCCGCCGGTTTCCAGGTCTTCCCACATCGTAAAGCAGGAATCCGTTCCGTCGAGCGTTTCTTCCAGCGTGAAGCAGTCTCCCAAAGCGTTCATAAGCTCTGCCTGATCGAATTCCGGCGCGTTAGGGAACAGACGGTGCGTTGGCAGAACGAGCAAGCCGGGGTCGTCCATGGCGACAAACATCGACAGGACAAACTGCGCCGGGTGGTCGGCTGGCAGCGAGCCGCCGTAGGTTTGAGCAACGTGATCTCGATAATTGCAGGCGGTTTCGTATCGATGATGACCGTCCGCAATGAAAACGGGCTTGTCTCCCATCAAGGAAACGACTTTGGCGATAACTTCGCCGTCTGTTACAACCCACATCCGATGAACGACACCCAGATGATCTGTCGCTTCCAGCGGCGGCATGGCGGCAACGGCTTTGTCTAAAATCGCCTGAACTTCATTTTTCGGATCTGGATAAAGACCGAAAATCTGGCTCAGGTTGGTTTTGGTCGTCGTCGTGAGCATGAGACGGTCCGCTTTCGCGGCGGCGTGCGTCAGTTCGTGCGGGAAGACCATTCCTTCGCCGAAACGCTGAACCTGAAGACCCGCCATGAATCCCTTGCGAAGAATCTTCTTTCCGTTGTATTCGTATTCCTGCGTATAGACGTAAATCGCCGGCTGGGATTCCAGAGCCAAAACGCCCTCCTCTTTCCACGCCTTGAGCGTTTTCGCCGCGCGAGTATAGCGGTTGTTCGCCTCGTCGTCGGTCGGAAGCATTTTATTGAGAATCAATCGAACGCAGTTGTAGTCGCTTTTAGCGTAAAGTTCGTCTTGAAGCTGTTCGTCAATGACGTCGTAGGGCGGCGCGATAACGTCGCTGAGCGCTCCAACGTGTCCGAGGTCGTATCTAAGTCCGCGAAAAGCCTGAATGCTTGGCATGGGTAACTCCTGTTATGATAATATTGATTTAAGCTAAACAGCTAAATGTAAACGCAGTTGGATTTCGTGCGATAATGTGCCAGTTCAGCTCGAAAATTCTTGCCGAGGATTTTTTTGTGGGTTTTTTTAACCTGATCTTCCGTATTGTTGTTTTCGGAAATGTGCCCCAGCATAACCGTTTCGAGGTTCTGCCCGTAATGGAGCAGCAACTCCGCCGCCTCCTCGTTGGACAGGTGCCCGTGGGAAGAACGAATTCGGTCTTGAAGTTCCGGTGGATAATCGCCGTACTTGAGCATAATGGGGTCGTAGTTGCTTTCCAGCAACAGACCGTTAAGCGACTGTACGACGCTGGGCAATTCGTTGAACACGCAGCCCAAATCCGTACAGACGCCGAAGCGCTTTTTCCCGTCGTCCGCGACGAAACAAACCCCGTCGACGGCGTCGTGAGGCGTTTTAATCGTCTCGATGTTCAACCCGTCAAAGTGAATCGTCTCTCCAGAAGTAAAATAATTGACCTGTTTTACTTCTCCAATTCGATAACTGGCAGCTTTGAACGTTTTTTGAGTTATCCAGAGAGGAATGCCGAATTTACGATTGAAAACGCCAGCGCAGGAGACGTGATCTATATGATCGTGGCTGATGAGCAATGCGTCAATTGAGCGTATATCTATATGGAAATACGCAAGACGTTCCTGAGCCTGCTTGCCGCTGATGCCAGCGTCAAACAGGACTCGGACGTTGTCCGCTTCCAGATATATGCAATTGCCTTTACTGCCCGACTGCAGGGCGATAACTCTCATGGCTTCCTTTCCGATATTATGTAATTAACATAAAATATTAATTAGACGCTATTTTACCCCGAGTTGGGGACTTTGTCAAGACGGGTTAGAGAATAAAACCGATTTTAGGTGCGATATATTTTAGCAGTTAAATCTGTACAGAGAAGACAATTCATCGGAATGAGCAAGCGATTCGCCCGGCGACGGGGGAAGCGCCGCCGGAGTGATTATTTCCCCATCAGCGCCTTTTGCGCCGCGGCGGAACCGACGCCCAAGACGTCAATGCATGTCTGACGGGACAGAACAACGTCCAGAGCGGAAACG
>JAZMZV010000144.1:0-1711 GCA_045586185.1 Thermoguttaceae bacterium
ACATCCGTTTTTGACGCTGGATTTGCAGGCAGATTATCCGTTTTCGCCTTAATCGCCGTGGTAATTGAAATGGCATTTGCGAGAGCTTCGGAAGTCGCAAGTCCCGATACGTCCACCGTTTGTGTGGTTGTGGTGAGTTTCACATCGCTTGTTGAGGCTGGCGACGCTGGCAGATTATCCGTTTTCGCCTTAATTGCGCTCACCGTTGTCTGAAGCGTATCGACCTTTGACGCTAACGTCGAAATCACATTTTGCAGTGCGGAAACCGTCGTTGCTGTCCACGCGCAGGAAGTGATTGGGGCGTCGGAACCGGAGTCATCTGTGGAACCGCTTCCAGTCCCACCCTCAAGAGGCAACTGTGCGTACCCCTCAAGCGTCAAGTTCGCATAATCGTTTAATGATAAATCTGCGTAACCCATTATTCGCTCCGTTCCTCAATACTTGCCTTCCAATTCTCAAAACGTTTGCGTTCCTCCGCCTGTTTTTGCGCAGTGCAGAATGTTTCCCAAGTCTTCCGTTCTTCTGTGATTTCCGGCTCGGTAAAATGCCACCATCGGTCGGGGTACTCAACTTGGTCGAGCTGTGACATACCAGCTCCCTGTCCTGAAATCCACCCTAATTTGGGGATATAAGTCCGAAAATACGGTTCCATTTGGAGATAGCCAATACGCCAGTCCGTCGTATGGCGATTCGACCAACATTCGGCGCGTAACCACTCAACAAGGCGGGGAATCGTAGCGTTTCGACAAATCCAATTGTGGTTGCGGTGAACATTTTTTGCGAGTAAAACGTGTTCATTTCCCTCGATTTCTCGCAAGGGATAGAACTGTCTTGCAAGCAACTGTCCGCCGAAATAAACCATATCCCAGTCAGACGGCAAGTTTTCCAGAAATGTTGCGCGACGTTCTGCGTAATCTGGTTTGAAAATGCAGTCATCTTCAAAAATCTCACAATCTTCCCCCGCTTGTTGCGCCGTTTCCAACGCGAAAATTATACCTTGCAACAACGCCCAGCGGTTATCGCCTGCCAGCCACCATTTCGGCGTCGCTTCAGGACACGTTTCCGGCGTGTATCCCACTCGTGTGAAGGTTTCGTTATCGCCAAATACCGCTTTTGCGCGTGTCAAAAACGCCTCGTGTTTTTCATCGTTGACGGCTATAATAAATTTCATGTTTCACTCCTTTTAAGTTGCGCGAGTATGTTTATGAACAGTAGTAATAAGAATAACCTTGTGTTCCTGATACGGTTCCAGAGTACAGCGACACGGCGGTGATGTAAACATACGTCAATGTTTGTTCGCTCTGTGCGTGTTTTTTGAAACCAGCGCAGTAAATCTGGTTACTATTGAGAGCGAAAATCAGGTCAACTTCTTTGGAGGCGTCAACACTCGCAGAGTAGATGTTTTCGCAATATGAAATACTGTAGTCGGAAGCTGTAATTTCCGTGCCCGACTCGTCGTAACAGTGGAGCATTTTCACGAATGAAATACTACAATTCCAACCGCAAATTAACGCTTCGGCAAACGCTCGACTGTCGTTATAGTAGTTGTGAAGACATATCTGCAAGCGACACATAAAAGGTCCGAAAGGTGGAATTCCAGTAAAGGAACTCGTTCCTGAAACATAGCTTCCATTAAACGCTGTGCTATATTGCGATCCCCAGATGGCGTAGGGATACGTGTCGGAAACGGTGTAGCCATAAGAGCTTGTGG
>JAZMZV010000145.1:0-10608 GCA_045586185.1 Thermoguttaceae bacterium
GGCTCACAGAACGACATGGCTACGATCCGACTTGTCGACGAGCGGTTCCCGGCGGAATATCAAACTCACGTCAACTGCCCCAGCGTGTATCGGCTTGTCAACGCTGACGGAAAGGCGTTTGTCTGGGTCTTTTCCGCGCAGCCGAAAATCGCCCGGGTTGTCAGCTCCGACGAGGGCAAAACGTGGCGGGTGATGCCGTCGCTGGGGTTTTCAAACGTGATGGCGTTTAGCAGCGTCGTCCCGAAAAATCCCGGGGTTCAGGACGGCTGTTACATCGGCTTGTTCCATCATTGCGTCAACCTCGACACCGGAGCCGTTCTCAACGGGGAAAGCTGCAAAAACCGCCATTTGGAAGTGTTGCAGTCGGAGACGTCCGACGCCGGGTTTACATGGTCGACGCCGCGAGTCGTCGCGTCCGTTGACGGGAAAGACGCCTGCGAGCCGTGCGCGTTCTGGTCGCCCGACGGGAAAGAGCTTTGCTGTCTAATGCGCGAGAACAAGGGAACAGGAGGCGAGAAAAAACGCGCTCTCCAAATGTTCAGCCAGGACGGCGGGCGAACGTGGTCAGAGCCGGAACCGACTTGCTGGGGTTTGACGGGGCATCGGCATGTCGCCGCCTACGCGCCGGACGGCAGACTGATTGTTGCCTTTCGCGATACCGCGCCGGGCAGCCCGACGCTGGGGTCGTTTGTCGCCTGGGTCGGGACGTACGACGACATTAAGTCTGGCAGAGCAGGGCAGTTCAGAATCAAACTTATCCAATCGTACGCCGGCTGGGATTGCGGATATCCCGGCTTGCATGTCTTGCCGGACGGAACCGTCCTGGCGCTGACGTACGTCAAATACCAGCCCGGTGAAGACAAACAGTCCGTTGTGGGCGTAAGATTTAAGCTGAATCAAATTAGCAATTAGCAATTTGCAATTAGCAATTACGCTTCGCGCTGCTCGTTGGTGGTGTACAGGTCAGTCCGGTCACGGATTTGACGGATTAGACGGATTTTCGCCGATTGGTTAATTGCGCTTCCCATGCTAAATTTTTAAGCCGCAAAGAACGTAAAGATCGCAAAGAAATTTTTAAAACTTCGCGAACTTCCTCCGCTACTCCGCGGCTCCGCGTGAGATTTTCCGGTGGCTAACATTTTGTTCGCCGTTCCGGCGAATGCGTAATTCCGTTCGCCGTTGGCGAACTCCATTACCGCCTTCCATTCAACACCTACCTCAAGATTTACAAGGAGATCCTACCCAATGAAACGTCGAGATTTTTTACGTATGACAGCGGCGGCGATGTTTGCCGCGGCTTCTGCCCCATGGTCGGAATCGTGGGCGGACGATCTGTCTGACCTGACGGACGCGACGAACGATTCCGTTCCGTTAGACGAGAATATCGTCGCGATCTTTTCCGATACGCATACCCAGGTTCCTATTACGACTCATCAGCCGCAGCGGTTGATCCAGTGCGTCAAGGCGGTTTTGAACATGAACCCGCGTCCGGCGAACCTGCTCATTTACGGCGACGTGGCGTATTTACAGGGCCGCGTTGTGGAATACGAGCTGTTCAAAAAGATTATCGCCCCGATTGACAAAGCCGGGATTAAATGGGAAGCGGCGATGGGCAACCACGACCGGCTCAACAATTTCTATACCGTGTTCCCGGAACGGAAGGAGGAAAAGCCGCTCGTCGCCGACCGGTACGTTCACGTTGTCAAAACGCCGCGGGCGGACTTCATCCTGCTCGACTCCTACATGGAAGGGCAAGTCCGGGGCGAGATCCGTCCTGACCAGCGGGCGTGGCTGGAAGACCAGCTCAAGGCGTACGCCGGGACGACGAAGTCGGTTTTCGTCGGGTGCCATCATCCGATTCACGAAACCGGATTGCAGAATCTGCTGGCGTCGAGTCCCAACTGCGCCGGGTACATTCACGGGCACTGGCACCGCTGGTCGACCCACCCGGTGGGGAATCTGCCGACGCTGTGCTTCGGGTCAACCGGGCATTGGGGCGACTGCGGCTACGCCCTGGCGCACCTGTCGGAGAAGGACGCCTTGTTCGTCCCGTATATCGACGCGTTTATCATGCACGCCCTGGTTAAGAAACCCATTCATGACGTGCCCGCGTATTTGAAGCAACTCAATGAGAAGAAGGTGAGGATGGAGTATAGGGTGAGGCAGTAGGCAGTAGGGGCGCTTCGCGCTCCTCGTTGGTTGTGCGAAGGTCAGCCCGGACACGGATTTTACGGATTAGACGGATTTTCACCGATTGGTTTATTGCGCTTCCCTTGCTAATTTAAGCCGCAAAGAACGCAAAGGACGCAAAGAGATATTTAAAACTTCGCGAACATCCTCCGCGGCTCCGCAACTCCGCGTGAGTTTTTCCCGGGAGCTTACGCTTCCCGGTTTTGTTCGCCGTTCCGTTCGCTTTTCTCACGCCCACGGGTTTACACCCGTGGCTCGCCTACGCCTTTCGTTGTCGAAAAATCTTCTCTATCTTCTCAGAATTTTCAACTTTTTTCAATCTTTTTTTCTTCGGGACGCTTACAAAATCTCAAAATTAGTATATAATATAGTATAGGCAGAAAAACGATTTCACGTTTTGCCGTCGGACGTCTCGGCGCAAGAGTCGTTTTATATAACCGTTATTCAGTTTTACCCTTTGAGGAGTAAAAGAATGGCTATTAAATTCTCATTCAAATATTCCCTGTTTGCTCTTATCGCGCTTTTATGCGTTTCCAATATCGCGTTTGCCGACCTGGTAACGTACTGGAATTTTAACGAAGGAACCTTTACAGACGCTTCCGGAAATGGCTATACGGGAAATTTGGCTGGTACGGCTCCCACAATCACCAATGACGGGATCGTTGGAAAGACGTTTTACGGCAATGCCAGTGGAAAGTTTAACATCAACATTTCCGCCGCCAACGTCAACATAAACAACTTTACCGTTTCTTTTTGGGGCAAACAGACCGGCGCCAACTGGAAAGATTATCTTAGCTTGTACGCTTCCCAGTACGGCGACAGCGATTTCCAAAGAGCGCAAAATTCTTTGAGCGTTTATAACTCTCCATGGGGAGTGGATATTAACGGAAGCACCGACGTTTCTTCTGGTTTTCATCATTTTGCGTTTACTTCAGATCCGGAAACTGGCGATGGAAAATTGTATATTGACGGGGTTTTAAAAGCGACAGTAAATAAGTCTGGAATTTCATCCGTAATTAACAATTTGATGATAGGCGGTAATTACATGGCTGGAAACCGCAACAGCGCCGCCACCGTTGACGAAGTTCAGCTTTACAACCAGCCGTTAAGCGCGGAACAGATTCAGTTCCTGTATCAAAATCCGTCTTTGTATCAGGCGACGGTTTATCAGCGCGATGTAACAGCAAACGGGAACTGGTCGGATGCCGACTGGAACGCTAACGGACAAACCGGTCAGACGTTTGCCAATTCCTCAGCGGTTCAGTTGGACGCTGCCAACTCCCCAACGCTGACGCTCGATCAAAACGTTACCGTCAACTCGATTGATTTCAACGGTTCCATGACCGTCAACGGTTCCAATACGATTACTCTCAACGGCGAAAAGCGAATTACCGTTGCCAACGCGGACGATACCGCAACTATCAGCGCTCCGATTACCGCTCAGTACGACAACGGCATTACCAAAACCGGGGCTGGCAAGCTTTCTCTTACCGGCGCCAATACGTATACCGGCGGAACGACGATTTCCGGCGGAACGGTGAGCGTCAATAACGTCAACGCGCTGGGAACGGGCGCTGTTACATTGGACGGCGGAACGCTCGACGCTTCCCCGGCAGGGAATAACAAAACCTTTGCCAATGGCATTGTCGTCGGCGAAAACGGCGGAACGGTTACCGTCGCAACGGGAAATTATTCTTTCTTCTCGTCCATTACCGGTTCCGGCGACTTAACCACCAACGGCTTTGTTCATTTTAGCGGGGAAGGCGGATACAACGGACATCTAACCGTCAACAGCGGATACACCCGAGTCAATCCCGGCTCTTTCGGAATTTTTGATTTAACGTTAAACGCCGCTGGTTCGTACTTTAATATTTTGAATTCGGGAACTCTCCAGATTGGCAAGCTGGAATCGACCGTCGATTGCGAAATCTTCAGCAGCGATTCCTCAGCGTATACGTTTGAAATCGGCGCTGGGACGTCCAGTACTGATACCGCGTCGTACGCTGGACGCATTCGCGGCATTTCCGGTCAGAAGAACGTTACAGTCAAAAAAGTCGGCGAAGGAACGCAAACGTTCAACCGCACTGGCTACGTCTATGGCGGAACGGGCAACTCCATTAAAGAGGTTATTGTCGATAACGGAAAAATGGTTATCAATGCCAATCACAGCGTTTTTTCAGCTGAAAGTACCGTTGGATTCTGGGGAAACGTTCCCATTACCATCAACGAAGGCGGAACGCTGGAGTATCAAAGAGCCTGGAACACGTCTCCCAACGATATGATGACTATCAACGGCGGAACGCTGTCGTTGGCCACGCCGCAATATCAAAACGCGCTTACCCTTAATTCCGGCACGGTAAACGGAGCCGACGAATTGCGAGCCGGGTATAACGGAACTGGCGTTTGGACCGTAACCGGCGGAACGTCAACCATCAATAACAAAGTCATCCTGGTTAAGAGCGGAGATCATAAAACCTTTACCGTCAACTTTGACTCTGGCGCAACTCTGGACGTTAAAAAGAACATTACCGGGTTAAACAACTATACGGGAACAGACGTTACGTTTAACGGAACAGGCGAAAATCCTGGCAACATTAATTTCTACACGGCTTCTGGAGCCATGACCGGGTTAGGCAGCATTACGTTTAACAATATGAACGCGTCCATTGCAAAAGACGGGACGTCATTTTGGGATTACGGATATTTTAACGGGTCGTCTGTTACATTGAAAGATTCAACGCTGACTACGTCTCGAGATCATTCAACCAACGGCACGACGTTTACTCTCGACCACGGAACGATAACCGCTAACGGCGAGGTTAATACGTATATCGCCAATTGGTATCTTAAAAACGGATCGACGGTAAACGGTACAACGGACAACTCCACCGTCCGATCGGGACATCAATGGAATTCCAACGTTTACACTCAATACGACGAGGGTCAGCCTGAAGACGTCATGAACGAGATTTCTGTCGATATTGCCATGTACAACACCGGCAGAACGATAACGTTTGACATTGCAGACAAAGCGCCGTTAACCGTTTCCGGCAGCTTTATTCCTGCTGCAAATAATCATTACAACGCGCTTGTTAAAACCGGCGCTGGTACGCTGACGCTGACCGGCGAGCAAAACAGCTATAGTACGACAACAATTTCAGAAGGAACGCTGGTTGTCGCCGGAGCTGGAACGCTGGGAACCGGCGCTGTTACAGTTGCTGATAATGCGACGCTGGAATTCGCGCCCGATTCCGTTCAAAGCGTCTCTAACGCGATTTCCGGCGCTGGCGCCGTTGTCAAAAGCGGTGAGGGAACGCTCACCCTGACGCAGCAGCCTGGATATACCGGCTCGACAACGATTGAATCGGGAACGCTGGAACTGCCCGGCGGTTCGACTCTGTACAATCTTTCCGGCGGAAGCGTAGACGAAAGCGGTCAAATTGCCGTTCCCGGAACGCTGACTGTGGACGGCGATTTGACGCTGGACAACAGCAAAGACACATATTACGCCGGGTCGATTAAAGCAGGATCAGTTGTTAAGACCGGCTCTGGAACGCTGAATCTCTTCGCAGACGAGGCAAACAAAATCGAAATTGGTTCGTTGTCGGTTTCCGCCGGCGAGTTGAACCTCAAGGGTTCTTACGAAGGCGATATCGAAATCATCAACGGCGCGGTCTACTCTCCCGGCAACTCCATCGGGCAGTCCGACCTCGCCGGCAACATCGCGTTTATTACCGATACCGCCGATTCAAACGGCTTTGCGCTTTTTGAATTTGGCGACTTTACCGGCGCGGACGAAAATCACGACCTGTTGGTTATGAACGGCGGTACTTTTACAGCAACTGACGGCGTTGTTCTGCTGAACTTTGCAAACGACGACGCCGAAACCTGGGCGTCTGCTGGCGTAGATTATCTGCTGGTGGAAAACGGCTCGTTTGAAGGTAATATCGCATCCTGGCTGGATCCGGATTATACGGACTGGTTTAGTCTGCAAGTCAGGAATGGCGGCTTGTACCTGATCGCCGCGGCGTCTCCCGAAACCGGCGTTCCTGAACCGTCGACGTGGGCGCTGTTGGCGCTTGGGGTTGCTGGGTTGATGTACTGGCGAAAGCGCAAGTAAGAGGGTTATTCGCAGGTCAGTCCGCACACGGATTTTACGGATTAGGCGGATTTTCGCCGATTGGCGGCGATGCGCCGCTCCCGATCCGCGCTGCCGCGCGAGACGTATTATAACCGCTCCCGTTGGTCGCTTGCGATTTCCTTATCAAAGAAAATTTTAAGCCGCAAAGAACGCAAAGAACGCAAAGAGATTTTTAAAACTTTGCGAACTTTGCGGACTTTGCGTGAGGTTTTTTATGGGCGTTCCATTACCGCCTTTCATTCAACATTTAACTCAAGATTTTGGAGATATGACCCCATGAAACGTCGTGATTTTTTACGTATGACAGCGGCGGCGATGTTTGCCGCGGCTGCGTCGCCATGGTCAATAAGTTTGGCGGACGACCTGACAGATTTGCTGGATTCGACTGACGATTCCGTTCCACGAGACATGAATATCGTTGCGTTCTTTTCCGATACGCACGTTCGCGTTCCTGAAACGCAGCCGGAGCCGCAGCGGCTTCTCAAGTGCATCAAAGCCGTGCTGAACATGAACCCGCGTCCGACAAACCTGCTCTGTTACGGCGACATGGCGTTTTTTGAAGGGAAGGTGGAAGAGTATCAGCTCTTTAAGAAGCTCATGGCTCCGATTGAAAAAGCCGGGATTAAATGGGAAACGACGATGGGCAACCACGACCGGCTCAATAATTTCTATGAGGCGTTCCCGGAACGAAAAGAGAAGAACCCGCCGGTCAAGGACAGATACGTTCATATCGTCCGGACGCACCGCGCCGACTTCATTCTGCTGGACTCGTACATGCAAGGACAGGTTCGCGGAGAAATCCGTCAGGATCAGAAGGACTGGCTTATTGACCAACTCAAGCAGTACACAGTCGCGACGAAGCCGGTTTTTGTCGGGTGCCATCATCTGCTCAACGAAACCAACCTAACGGATACGCTGCTGGAATGCCCCTGCTGTCCCGGATACCTTCATGGACACGCTCACAAATGGATGGTCGAAACGGTCAAGGGGCTTCCGAGTCTCGGGTTCGCCGCGACCGGACCGTGGGGCGACCTGGGCTACGCCATCGCTCATTTGACCGGGTCTGAAGCGACCTTCGTTCCGTTCGTCGATACGTACTTGAAACCCAGTTGGGGCGGCGCGAAAATGGACGCTCAAGCCATGGAAGCGTACCTGAAGAAGATCGAAGAGCAGACGCTGGTAATGCCGTATAGGAGGTAGACCGCAGCGCGAAGCGCTTCCGCTAGAACCGCGTAGCGGTTCAATATTAGTAGCCGTGGGTTTTAACCCACGGAGGCAGTAGGCAGTAGGGGCGCAAGCGCGACATCTCGGGAGTGCGCTTGCGACTGGGAATGCGGCGGCTTGACGCCGCCTTGTCCAAAGACCCACTCATAATCTCCGCCGCAGCCGATAACCTTTCTGGATCGCGGACGTAAGTCCGCAAAATGAAAAATTCGCTTCGGTGGGCGACACGCCCGCGAACCGGGCTGAACAAAGCGTGAACAAAATCTCCCTGTTTTCTTATAATCCGTTCTATGTTATAATACGAATAGAAAATAATACCGATTTGAACAAGAAGATTTATTGCTCTGCGTTGACCAATGAAAAATAAGAATTCCGTACTGACCGCTGTTGTTCTGATTCTAACAAGCCTTGCGGGCGTTTGTTATGGAGAAGACTCTCCAGTCTCTGCGTCCGCAATAAATAATGCTCAGGATATTATTGATATAAGAGGAACCGAGCACTTTGAACAGATGTTCAAAACCGGAGATTATAATTATTCGTTCAGGACGAGCGGTCAAGGCGCCAATATTCTTCATTACGCCGCGTTGACAGGCGATTTGAATCGGGTTAAAGTTCTTCTGGAACACGGCGCTGATATCAATGCTAAGGACTTTTTAGGAAATACCGTATTGCATTACGCTGCTCTGAGCGGTAATTTGAAATTGGTTCAATGGTTAGTTGAGCAAGGGCTGGACGTCAATGCAAAAGATGTAAATGGAGAAACTGTTATTCATTTCGCCGCTCGGAGCGGTTCGCTGGAATTGGTTCAATGGCTGGTTGAGCATGGCGCAGACGTTAAAGATAAATCCTTTGTGAGTAAAAAGACAGCTTTGCATTACGCAGCACAAAGCGGTTCGCTGAAATTGACAATGTGGCTTGCATTACAGGGTTTAGACGTCAACGCTAAAGACTATTCAAAAAGAACTGTCTTGCATTATGCCGCGCAAAGCGGGAGTGTGGAATTGGTTCAATGGCTGGTTACGCTTGGATTGGATATCAATGCATTTGATTATAGCCCTTTAACAGGGGAAATGACTGCATTGCATTATGCCGCTATAAAGGGCAATTTGGAAATGGTTCAATGTCTTGTCAAACATGGCGCAGATGTGAACGTATCAATCCCGCGAGGAACTATGGTCCTGCATTCCGCCGCGTTAAGCGGAAATCTGGAATTAGTGCAATGGTTGGTTAATCATGGCGCCGACGTTAATGCAAAAGACTATCGTGGTTTAACAGCTTTGCACAGGGCGGTTCGGAGCGGCAATCTGGAACTGGTTAAATGGCTGGTTGAACAGGGTTTGGATGTTAATGCAAAAGACTGCAATAATTCAACTGCCTTGCTTGTAGCCTCATATTCTTTTGGAGGTAATCATAATCCAGAAATCATTAAATGGCTGGTTGAACGCGGTGCGGATATTAACGCTTCAGCCTCATTTGAACATAAGACAGCTTTGCATTATGCTGTTGGAGAAAGATACAATTGGGAACTCATTCAATGGCTAGTCTCGCATGGATGCGACGTCAACGCCAAAGATAACATGGGTATGACAGCCTTGCATGACGCCGCTAAAAAGGGCAATCTGAAACTGGTTCAATATCTGGTTGAGCATGGCGCAGACGTTAATGCAAAAAATAAGCAGAATGAGTGTATTGTGCATTATGCCGCTCAAAGCGGCAATCTGAAATTGGTTCAATATTTGGTTGAACAAGGCGCAGACGTTAATGCAAAGAACGGCAAAAATATAACTGTTCTGCATTACGCAGCCGTCAGCGGCAATTTGGAGCTGGTGCGATGGCTCACAGCGCATGGCGCTGATTTGAACGCAGCCAAAAAAACAATCTTGCTTTTCGCTGTCGGAAATGAAAAACTGGAGTTGATGCAATGGCTCTATGATCGTGGCGCTGACGTCAACGCAAAAGGTGAAAATGGAGAGGCTGCCATTCATTATGCTGTATATAAAAAAGGTTCTTTGAAGTTGGTTCAATGGTTGATAGAGCATGGAGCAGACGTTAATGCAAAAAACAATTCTGACAGATCCGCGTTATGTTATGCCGTTCAAAAAAATGGCGATCTGGAATTGATTCAATTGCTTATAGAAAATGGCGCAGACGTCAATGCTAAAGACTGCGATCAAAAGATCGTCTTGCATTATGCGGCTGAAAAGGGCGATTTGAAATTGGTTCAATATTTGATTAAAAAGGGATCTGATATCAATGCAAGAAGCAATCAAAATATGACAGCCTTGCATTTTGCTGCCCAGAGAGGTTTTTTTGAACTGGTTCAATGGCTTGTTCAGCAGGGGGGGAACCTCAACGCCATAGGCGAATGGGGCGTCTCGGTCATTCATTGCGCCGCCCGAAGCGGCAATTTGGAACTGGTTCAATGGCTGGTCAAACAGAACATGAATCTTTTTGCAAAGGATAATTCAGGAAGAACTGCCTTGTATTATGCTACAAGGAGCGGTTCTTTGGAATTGGTGCAATGGCTGGTCAAACAGGGATTGGACGTTCATGACAAAAACGATTCAGGGGGGACGGTCTTGCATGATCTTGCTTTCGGCTGTTCTCCGGATATAGTTCAATGTCTTGTTGAACATGGATTGGACGTCAATGCCAAAGATAATAGGGGAAAAACAGTTTTAGACTATGCATACGAAGAAGATTCCTATGGGAATTATTATTTGAGTATGATTCAATGGTTAGGAGAACATGGCGCAAAAAGAGGAGATGAATTGAAAAGTGTATTAAATGAGAAATAGTCGAAAAAGAGGATTTTTCGGGTTCATCCGACAAGTTGGTACTTGAGCTAAAAAGCAAGTGTTTTTCCGTCCCAAAGTATTTTTAAACACGAAACACACGAAATACACGAAAAGAAATTTTAGAAAAATCTTTCGTGCTTTTCGTGTTTAAAATCCAATGATTTACGAATGAGGATTGAATTGTTAATTAATCAATCGGTGAAAATCCGTATAATCCGTTAAATCCGTGAACGGACTGACCTGCTCAAACTCTAG
>JAZMZV010000146.1:0-13609 GCA_045586185.1 Thermoguttaceae bacterium
ATTCGCACTTCGAACAAAGCGTAACTACGTTCGCTTCGAGAACTCCGTTACCGCCTTTCAGCGGTTGGTAAACGCTAACGGTATCGTAATTCAGGCGTTTTGGTTCGCCTTCGGCGAACTGCGTAATTCCGCTCGTTTCGCTCGCTTCATTACCGCCTTCCATTTCTTTAGCGGGCGTTCCGTCCGCCTTGAAAAAACTTTAGCAAGGGGAGAATAATCAGTTGGGAACGTCGTAAACCAATCGGCGAAAATCCGTTTAATCCGTAAAATCCGTGTGCGGGCTGACCTGCGCTCAACCCGCAATGCGGCAGGGGACTGCCGCGTGCCGGGCTTATCGAAGTTTTTCAGCGGGTCGTTGGACAAGGCGGCGCCTAAGGGCGCCGCACTCCCCGACCTAACGCCCCGACCTTATTATTCGCCCAGAACTTTGCGGACGTTTTCTTCTGTAACGGGGGAAATGACGCCGAATTCTGTAATGATTCCCGTGATGTATTTAGCGGGAGTAACGTCGAAGGCGGGATTGTAGACGTCGACGCCGGTCGGGGCGGTCTGTTTGCCAAATCCGCAGGTAACTTCTTTCGGGTCCCGCTGTTCAATGGGGATTTCTTCTCCGGAACGGAGCGATAAATCGAACGTGCTTTTCGGCGCGGCAACGTAGAACGGAACGCCGTGTTCTTTAGCGACAATCGCCAGCTGATACGTCCCGATTTTGTTGGCGGCGTCTCCGTTAGCGGCGATTCTGTCCGCGCCGACGACGGCGGCTTGCACGCGTCCTTCTCTCATAACCTGCGCCGCTATGTTGTCACAGATAAGCGTAACGGGAATTCCCCGCTGCATCAGTTCCCAGGTCGTCAGGCGCGCGCCCTGAAGCAGAGGTCGGGTTTCGTCCGCGTACACGTGAATCTTTTTCCCTTCTTCCGCGCAGGCAAAACAGACGCCCAGCGCCGTGCCGAAGTCCGCCGTCGCCAGCCCGCCGGCGTTGCAGTGCGTATGAACGCCCCAGCCGTCCTGAATGAGCGCAGAACCGTATTTCCCGATAGCGCGGCAGATCGCCCGGTCGTCAGACTGAATCTGGAACGCCTCCGCCAGCAGCTTTTCGGCAACGTCGCGCGGCGACTCGTCAGCCCCTGCGCACTGACCGACTTTCTTCAACCTGTCTAACGCCCAAAACAGATTGACCGCCGTCGGGCGGCTGGTTGCCAGGTAGTCGATTACTTCCGCCAGACGCGCGTCGAATTCCTCGCGCGATTTATCCAGCGCAGGCTGAACGCCAACCACAACGCCGAATCCGGCGGCTATCCCAATAGCGGGCGCGCCGCGAACGCGAAGCTTTTTAATCGCTTCCCAGACGACTTCGACCGTCGGGCAGGAAATTTCCGTAAACTCCTGCGGCAGGAGCGTTTGATCTATCATAAACAGGCGACCGTCAATGCCGCCTTCAAATCGTACTGTTTCGTGTATTGTCATGGTTAATGGGGAATTTGTAATTAAGTAGCGAGTTGCGAGTTGCGAGTTGCGAGAAATTTTTGTGAAGCGCTTGCGTTTCTCGCTACTCGCTACTCGTTACTCGCAACTCATAAGTGACTTAATCTTCTCAACCACCTGTTCAACGTTCAGGTCGTCGGTATGAACGAAAACGGCATCAGGCGCGGGTTTGAGCGGACCGACGGCGCGGGATTCGTCTAGTCGGTCGCGTTCCAAAATGGATTCTAAAACGCTTTGGAAGTCTGCCGATTCGCCTTTTTCCTGAAGTTCCTTGAATCGGCGCTGGGCGCGGGTTTCCGCCCGGGCGAGAAGGTAAATTTTCAGCTCGGCGCCGGGAAAGACAACCGTTCCCTGATCGCGTCCTTCTGTTACAAGGTTCTGGCGGTTACCGAAATCCTGCTGCAGCGCAACCATCAGCGCGCGAACGTCCGGGTTGTTAGCGGCGTATTTGGTAATCGCTGTAACCTCGGGAGTGCGAACCTGATCGGTAACGTCTTCCTCGCCCAGATAAATCTTCTGGCTGCCGCAGTCGTTTTCCATTTGCAGAGGAATGCGTTTGACGGCGTCCGTCAGCTCGTCCGGATTGTCCCAGCAAACGCCCTGTTTGAATCCCCATAAGGCGCAGGCGCGATACATCGCCCCCGTATCCAAATAGGTAAACCCTAAATCCTTTGCCAGCCGTTTGGCGACTGTGCTTTTTCCTGTCCCGGCAGGACCATCGATGGTGATAATCATGATTTTTAAGTTGCGAGTTGCGAGTTGCGAGTTGCGAGACGACGCCCCCTACTGCCTACTGCCTCTTGCCTACTGCCTACTGCCTTCTATCCAACCAAGTCTCTGGATTTTCTCATCGCCTGGCGCGTGGCGGACGGACCTTTGCGTCTCTGGTATTCCAGTCGAGCGATTCCCGCGGCGCCGAGATACCCGGCGTCTGACCCGAGCGAGGCGAATTCAATAACCGTGTTTTCCGCCAGAGTCGGAAACGTTCTGCAGCAGACCTCTTCCCGAATTCGTTGGATGAACTGTTCGCCCAAGGTCGAATTTTCCAGCTGAAACGTCATGCTTCCGCCGATAAGAATCCCGCTGGGGTCAATCGTGTGCATGAGGGAAATCAGCCCCAGGGCGACGTATCGGGCGGTGTCCATAACAATTCTCATGGCGACGGCGTCGCCCTTTTCCGCCTCCTGAGCGACCAGCAGCGGAGTAACCTCTTCGCCGGCGCGAACGCGTTTTCTGAGCGTGGTCGGCTCGTTCGTTTTGAGGATGTCTTTGGTTCGCTGAATCACCGCTGTGGCGGACGCGTACGCTTCCAGATGCCCCAGCTGTCCGCAAGAGCATTTTCGAGCGTTTTCAGAGGAATCGATGAGAATGTGTCCGCACTCGGTTCCGTGCCCGTTTTCGCCCTCGATAATCAGGTCGCCGACGATAATTCCGCAGCCGACGCCGGTGCCCAGCGTGAGCATAACCATCGAATGAAACAGACGGCCGGACCCGACCCAGAACTCGCCGTAGGCGGCGGCAGAGGCGTCGTTGACAAACGAAACCGGCAAGCCGGACTGTTTCGCTAACGCGTCGCGAATCGGGAACCCGTTCCAGCCGGGAAAGTTGGTTGGATTGACCATCTTGCCAGCGGCGAAATCGAGAATGCCCGGCGCGCCCAAACCAACTCGGGCGATTTCCGACGGCTTCAGCCCCGCGTTGGCGATGAGTTTATGAATCGCGTCGCTGATTCGTTCTACGACGTCTTCCGGTCCCGCGTTGGAACACGTAGGCGTTTCCCCCCACGACAACGGATGACCGCAGTCGTCAACAAGACCGATTTTCGTATTCGTACCGCCGAGATCGACCCCAATATAAAACGGGGGGCGGGCGTCGGCGATGGATATGTAATCACGTTTTGCCATGATCAGACAGGGCGTTCGCCCAAAAGATGAACAATTTTCAAACTGACGAATTTTACGACAATTCGCCCTTTTCTTATATGGTATATTTTACCATAAAGTTCATCGATTGTCCAGAGCAGATAAAGGGGAAGAATTAGCAATTAGCAATTTGCAATTAGCAATTGACGCTGCGCGATTCGGGTGGAACGGAGATTTTTGGTAAAAGAAAAAGCGGGGGCTATCGCTCCCGCACTAACGTTTCACACCCGGGAACTCACGTTCCCGGCTCGCCTACGCTTTGCGTAATTCCGAATTCCGCATTCCGAATTCCGAATTATTTTCGTTTCCGCCAGTACATTAACCCGGCAGCGCCGAGAATCAGCAGCGCCCAGGTAGACGGTTCTGGAACGGCGTTGCGGTCAATGGACAGTCTGATGATATTGTTGCTATCGCCAGCAAGCGCCAAGGTTATATATCCATCGTTAAAGAGTTGCTCAACTCTGGGACTGGTTGAAAAATCTAAATTTTCTCCAAGATTAGCGTATACATCGCTTAAGTCCGAAGTTGATGTAATAAGATCGCACGTCGCAAAAAACGGAATTTCGTCGTCTTGCCAATTCAACATAACAGTACCGCCATTTAACGCGAAACCATCGCATACAAGCGTGTCAGCGCCGGTTGCGTCAACTTCAATCAACAGATCTCCATTAAGCGTGAAGTCTCCGTCAATACTAACGTTTCCAACGGAATTGCCCGGCGAGAACGTTGCGTTTTCTCCTACCTCAACGGCGCCTTTCATGTAGCCTTTTACGTCAACTCGACCGGAGGAAACAACAAAGCTGCCTGCGTCTACTAAACCATTTGCGGCTGTGTAGATTTGAAATGGCGCAACGTCGGCAGCGTTTACCGTAACGCTAGACGCTGTAATCGACCCGATAAACTTGGTCATTTCGGTATTGTTGAGCGTCAGAGCTTTACCTGTCGCTTTCAGCGTTACGGGATTACTGTCGCTTCCGCCGGAAAGGTTGTTCAGCGTACCGCCCGCAGTCAATGCCAGCGTTCCAGATTCAATCGTTGTATTACCGATATAAGCAGGAGCTTGAGATAACGTCAAAGCGCCCGTTCCGGTTTTGGTTAAAGCGCCTACGCCGGAAATGACGCCGGAAATCGTAATAGTTTTGTTTTCGTCTGTGTTAAAAATAGTAACACCGCCGGGAACGTCAGAACCCGCAGTTTCTAAAATGCCGTGCTGATTGTAAATCACGCCATCAGAGGAGCGACCTGTCAGTGTAATCGGGATATCTGAAGCCCAAGTATGGGATTCTGCTGCTGTAATAGTTCCTTGACCTAAATTGACAGAAGGAGTTTCTTTACCGCTTGACATTGAAACGCCATTGGAACCTATCTTCAATTCACCGCCGAAAAGGTTAAGGAAACCTTTTGCATTTCCTTCTGAAAGAATTAATCCTTTCAGGTTTGCAACGCCATCTAAAATATTTAGTTCGCCATTTGCATTATGACCTACGCTGGTTGAAATGTTGGGAACATTAAGAGTCCCGCCAGAAATATTATACTGTGAGGTAAAATTTTTATTATTAAAATGACCGATGCGAAAATATCGATTTGCTGTATTAAAATTGACGGTACCGCCTAACTGGTGTACAATACCCTGTGAGTTATTTGCTGTATTGATACTAATCGCTCCAGCTGCGGTTAATGTGGCTCCTGGATTGATATAGAGGTGAGATGTTCCTCCAGAATGCGTTAAATATAAACTGTCTATATTGTCGGTAATAGTCAGATTGCCATTGATAATAAATTTGGCATTATTATCCACAGAGCTGCATTCAGTGATCAATCTTGAAACTGAATTATTGTTGCCATTAAAAACAACGCTTGAGTTTCCTTTCGATAGCGTAAATGTACCTGTGGTAACGATGTTGTTGGCAAACGTTATTGTTGCTCCGTCATCTGGTGTAACCGTTAGATCTGAAGTAGAATTGACGGCTTGATCATACGTACCGCTACCGGAAAAAGTCGTACCGTTAACGACAACTTCCGCTTGAGAGCTGGCGGAGATAAAGAAAAAAAACATTAAAAGAAAAACTAACCCGCCGAATGTTAAAATGCGGGGGGGGGGAGGAATGAGCAGTCTTTAGAATTCGCCATTATTTTACTCCTTCTAGTGGGTAAAACTGGTAAATGGTTATTGAAACGACTTTTGCGGCGATACGCCCGGGGCAAAATGTATAGTCGCTTATTTACATTAATAATATTATACACTCAATTTGTCAATCGTGAAGCGCTAAATGGGAAAATTTTAGAAAAAAAGTGAAAAATTTTGAGATTATAGTAAAAATAGATAGGGTTTATGATAGGTATGGCGAGCTTTGCTCGCGATCCAGAAAGGTTTTCGGCTGCGGCGGAGGGAGTCAGCGGGTCTTCGGCGGGCGAAGACGCCCGCGAACCAGCGAGACGGAGCAGCTTTCCGCGTTCAAGAAATATTTGGAAGCTTCCGCGTTTCCTTGACGGCTTTCGCCGTCAAGTTGTAGGTAAGGGGACTTACCTACATCCAGAGGAGGTTTCCGGCTACGCATTACGGTATTTCACCCTTCGAACAAAGCGTAACTACGTTCGCTTCGCGAATTCCGTTACCGCCTTTCAACAGATGGTAAACTCTAACGATATCGTAATTCTGGCGTTTTGGTTCGCCTTCGGCGAACTGCGTAATTCCGTTCGCTAAAGCGAACTTCATTACCGCCTTTCATTTTCCGGGGGCTTACGCACCCCGGCTCGCCTGTTACTTGCGTTTCCGCCAGTACATCAACCCGGCAGCGCCGAGAATCAGCAGCGCCCACGTCGACGGTTCCGGAACGGCGTTGGAGTCAACCTTGCCGGAAATCGCCCATAAGCCGTTTGCGTTGATTGCATAGGTCAAGTCAGAAAAATAATATGAATTGACAAAACTCAACACATCGAGAGAGTCGCTGTTGTCAGCATCTAAAACGACTTCAAATTCAGTGTTAGGAGCCATACCGCTGATGAAATCCAGCAGAATAGAACCGTCTGTAAGATTCAAATTGCCGTTGATAATGAGCTGGTCGCTGTCGGCAGCTGTCGTACCGCCGACTTCCATCAACAGCGTTCCGCCGTTAAGGGTAAAGTCCCCCGTCTGATTGAGCGTTCCAATGGAATTGCCGGGGGAGAATATGCCGCCAGCAACCTCAATATTGCCGCTGAGATATTCTTTAACGTCCAGACGACCGCCGGCGACAAGGAATTCCTTCACGGACAGTTCGTTTGCGCCAGCGTCAAACTGCGCCGTTCCCGCTCCCGATTTGACAAAGGAGATGTTTTGATAAGACTTGCCGTCCGACTGGTCGGCAATGCCGTAAACGACGCCTTCGAATTTAGAGGTTTCTCCCTCTGGAACGTTGAGCGTAAACGTAGCATCGGCAGCGCCTCTGTTAATCAGATTTCCCGTTCCCGTCAAACCGGCGAAGGTTTGATCGTAACCGTTAATATCGACCCAGCCATTATCTTCCATCGTTCCAACGGATTCTCCGAAAGCGTTTTCCTTACCCATGACAAGCATATTGTAGCCGCTGTTGGTAATAACGTTTCCGGTAAAGTCAGAAGACGAGAAATTAGGAACTAACGGGGCAATTTGAGACAACGCCGTGGGCGCGTCATGATTGGTTTCAAGGACAAAATCTCCTGCGCCGGAAAGCGATCCATCAAGCTGAAGTTTAGAATCTGGATAAGTGTTTTTCGCCCAACCAACGTTGAACGTTCCCGTCTTGCCTTCTTCAATAACAATCGCGTTGTCGATAATTGTTTCTGCGTAATTGGTTCCGTCGACGGTACTGCCGAGGTTCATGAGCGTTCCTCCGTCCATGACAATGGTTCCTTCTCCGGAAACGCCCCACGTTCTGAAACGTCCGTTGGCAACTGTAATTGTCCCGTTATTTTGAACGACGCCGCTGACTCCGGCGGCTCCGTCGGAAGCGGGCAGATTGACGGTCAATTGAGCGTCTTGAGCAATTGTTACGCCTGAAACAAGATTCATGGCGCCTGCCTGAGCGTAAACGACTTCTCCCGCTTGAATACTAACGGTTCCTGACATGTCGTTGGCGTGGTCGAGAACCAAAACGCCGTCGCCGTATTTAACCAGATTGAGAGAACCGCCGATATTACCGGAGTACGTATGCGTTACGCCCTCGTTCGGATCGACGATTAACGTTCCTTCTCCGTTGAATGTTGAATAAACGTCAAAGTTGTTGTTTTGCGTATTGAACGTTAACGATGCGCCAGAGTTGATAGCAACGTTTGACGCTACGAAGCTGGCGTCGGAGCTGGTTACAAAGCTGCCGTCGGAGAATATCCAGTTGTCGCTGTTGAAATTGAGCGGCAGATACTCGCCGTCCGTCCCTTGGACTTTAGCGCCCATGCCGACGAGCGTTCCAGCAAATCCGTTGACCCCGCCGCCGTTGGCGCCGATGGTTCTATTAAAACGGAACAGACGCTCTTCAATCGTATAGGTTTCACCCGGTTCAAAAGTATATGAACCGGAACTGGTTGCAAATTCATAAGACGCCCCGTCAACTGTATGAGCAGCGGAGTCTACCCAGTTCATAACAACGGTTCTGTTCCCTTTGGAATCGGTAATCGCCAGATAAGCGCTGTTGCGGAACTGATACGCGAAATCCAGGGTAATGGGCGCATCTGTCGTATTAACGACTTTTGTCATCAACAGGTTTGTGTTGTTTTCATCTTTGGTAGTATCGCCCCATACATCAGCAGGATAGGTTCCTGAAGCGTATGCAGTATTCGCAATTGCATCCATATTGGTAATGGATTCCGGATTGGTGAAATAGGACTGGAGATCCTTGCTTATACCGGTAAATCGCTGTCTGAAATACGTTCCGGATTGCAAGTCCGTCATCGGAACAGAAATAATCGTACCGCTTTCTGAGATGACAAATTTCGTGTTTTTCGTGAAATTATTGTCAGCATAAGCAAAAGAGGTGGTTTGCAAGTTGACGGTAGTCGCCATAGAAGCCTCCGACTTCGGCGCCAAAACGCCGCTGCCTTTGACGGTAATGCTTTGCGCTCCGGAGTTGTCGCCGGAAAGAGCAAGAGTTCCTTCGCTGACAACCAACGAGCCTGTGTTGGCGCCTGCTATGGTCAGCGTTCCCGTTCCCTGTTTTTCTACTGTCGCGGAACCGGTAACTTTGCCGGAATACGAGTAATCGCCGTTGCCAATCAAAGTCAGCGTTGCCGGAGTGGACGAGGTGATAGTCGCGCTTGTGGATTGACCGGAAATGCCAGCTACGGTTTCATTGAATCCCTTTAAATCGAACGTTATCGCTCCGGTTGTACCGTTGCCTTCGGCGTTCTTGCCGAGTACGACTTCCGTTGTGTTGGGCAGGACGCCGCTTGCTCCCAGGTTGAGCGTAGCCGCTCCAGAAGTGTTGCCGCTGGATGAAGAAGCTCTCCATTGGAAGTTGCCGATGTAGGTTTTACCTTGGTAGTCGTTTTCGGTATTGGTAAGAGTAACCGCGCCATCGTAAACGATTTCAAAGTTGCCAGGACCGGTAACTTTGGCGCCAAACAGACCGTTTCCACCAGAAAGACGAAGCGCGCCGCGTTCTCCAGCGCTGGCGTTTCCAATCAGGTTGATTGTATACCCATCAAATGTCAGACTGGTCATGAGGCTGCCGTGCTTCATGTCAATCACTTTGTTACTTCCGAGAACAGAGTAACTGTCAATTTTAACGGTTCCCTGTTCGATATACAAACCGCCAGTATGGTCATTAGTTCCGTTAAGAATCAGTCGGCTGTTGTTTTCCTGGTTTTGAGGCAATTTAACCACTAATCGAGTATTGCCGGAAATCTTTTTATCGAACGTTTGCGCGGCTGTTAAGTTAGATGACGGTACAAAAGACAAAATGGACTGCTTGTCTGTATTTGTATTGGTAATATTAACGTTGTTGAAATCTGAAGCAACGTTGGACGTGTACGTCAAATTGGAACCGTTTAAGTCCAATGTTGATGAATTTAACGTCAGTTTTCCGCTGACGGTCATCGCTGTATTGGAGCCGAGATTAAACGCGCCATCGGTAACGGCAAGGCTGGAAAGAGTAACCGTTCCTCCAGACAGGGTTAAAGCGCCCGTTCCGTTTTTGGTAATGCTGGCGTTGGTTACGTTGCCGGCAAGCGTTTGATTCCCCGCGCCGTTAATCGTGAGATTGGTAACGTTGGTTGCGCTGTTCCCGGCAATTGTGCCAGAATATTCAAAATCCGCGCCGTCGGCAAGGTTTATAGTCAAATTGGAAGCGGCTGCTGCAGAGTTAGTGATAGCCGCCACTCCTCCGCCATACAGACCTGAAATCGTTTGCGTTGTACCGTTGAGGTTAAGTCTTGCGGTTGATGCGCCTGTATAATTGTATTTGGGATTTTGCGAACGTCCGATTTCAACAACGGTTGTTGAAGGCAGCGTGTCGTTAGCGTTAAGATTAAGAATTGAATGGAGGTTGGTTCCGCCCTGAACGGTTCCGATTGACGTAACGCCAGAGTAAGTATTTGTTCCGGAAAGGTTTACTACATTGTTATTTTCTGTAACAATAACCAGATCCCCAGCGCCGCCAATGCCCCCGGAATAGTTAATCGCTCCGCCAGAGGCGCGCAAACCGCCGAAGGAGTTTTCTGGTATTGTCAAACCGAAATCGCAATTGCCATACGCCATAAAGACAGAGTTATCGAGGGTTAAACCGCCAGAAAAACTGACTAACTGATTGCTGTTGGAAACAAACAGAATTCCGTTATGCATTGCAACGCCGCCCTGGATATTGTTCCCGGTATTGGAGAATGTAAATCGGTTGTCGTTGCTGGCATAGCCGTTATGAGTAACGTCGATAAAGATATTGCCGGTAAAAGAACCGGTGTAATCGTACCGCGTCGCGTTGACAAGATCGTAAATTGCAACTATAGACTGCGAACTGGTATTGGAGTTGGTATACGAGAGGTTCCATGGTCCAGAGCCGGTAACAATCAAATCAGAACCGTCCAAATCGGTTTGCGCCAACGCGGAACCTCCGCTTGCAGCAACAGCCAAAAACACAGACAAGACGACAGCGGCAAAACGCGCGACTCGATGAGTTAATTTTGAAATTCGCATAATATTTTAACAATCTTATAAGGTTGACAATAATGCACTATTGTGTATATTTCCCCTAATGAGGGTAATATACCTTATATACTATTATAATTGCAAATTTCGAAAATGTCAAGAAAAAAGAAAAATTTTTACAGAATTTCAAAAAAATCTACAGCGTTTTTTTCGGTTAGAAGGAATAAATCGGGACATTGTACAATAATATCTATGGAAATAGAAAATAGTGTGATGCAGGCTAGGAGTTTCCTGCGGTTTCCGGAATTCTCCCAGCTGTTCTCAAGGGCAAGTTTCAGTTCTTCGGCAAGGCTCCGGTTACGTCGTGGGCGTGGTACGGTTCTTCAAGGAACTTGACGTCGTCCGGCGTCAGGACGAGGTCAACGGAACGCACCGCATCGTCGAAGTGTTTGGCGTTCGTCGCTCCGACAATTGGCGCGGCAACGCCTTTGGCAAATTGCCAGGCAAGAGCGATTTCGGACATGGTAACTTCAAGACGCTGAGCCAGTTGAGCAACGCGAGCGACTATTTCCAGATTGTTCTGTTTCTCTTTGTCGTACTTGGCGCGAAGAACCTTGTCGGTCTGAGCGCGCTTTGAATCGCATTCCCATTCCGGACGCGTGAGCCGCCCGCCGGCAAGGGGCGAATACGGTATGCGCGAGACGCCGTACTGATTCGCAACCGGGATCAGGTCGCGTTCGTCTTCCCGGTAGAGAAGATTATAGTGGTTCTGCAGAGTCGAAAAAAGCGTCCAACCATTCTTTTCCGCCGCGATTTGCATGTTGTGGAACTGGTATCCGTACATTGCGCTGGCGCCCAGAGCGCGAACCTTGCCTGCCTTAACCAGCGAGTCCAGCGTAGCCATCGTTTCTTCAATCGGAGTGGAGTAGTCAAAGCGGTGAATCTGATAAAGGTCGAGATAGTCCGTTCCCAGACGTGATAGCGTGCCGTCAATCTCGCGTTCGATTGCCGATTTCGACAGATGCCCGTCGTTAAAGTACACTTTAGAGGCGATAACAACTTTGTTACGCGGTACGTTCAATTCCTTTAGAGCGCAGCCAAGGAACTCTTCGCTCGTGCCGTGTGAATAGCAGTTGGCGGTGTCGAAAAAGTTGACGCCCAGATCGATGGCGTGTTTCACCATGCGAGTAGTTTCTTCCTGCGGAAGCGTCCAGAGATGGAAATCTTCCGACGGCGCGCCGTATGACATACAGCCGACGCAAATGCGGCTGACTTCAATTCCGGTATTGCCCAGTTTCGTGTATTTCATGATTTACAGTTCCTTGTGATTAACTTACAGTTTTTCAACGAGTTTTACGATCTTTTCGCGGGTCGTGTCCGTCTGCTGCTCGTCCATTTTGGCGGTTACGACGCCGGTATCCTCTACGCCCCAATAGCTGATAATTCCGTGATATTCGCCAAGCGCGCCATCGTACACGCCGGGCGAATAGGAGGAGACAAGCAGAGCCGTCTTTTTCAAATTCCCCGGTTTGTTCATGCAGTAAATGCGCTGAATGGGCGCCTGAATCTGGGCGGAAAGGGTGAAATAGTAAATCGGCGCGGCGAAAACAAGCGCGTCCGCCTTGGCAAGGAGCGGATAAATCTCTTGCATGTCGTCTTTCTGGATGCATTCTCCTGCCCCCTTGCCGTGACAGTATTCGCAAGCCATGCAGCCGGCAATCTTTTTGTGCGAAACGTCAACCACAGTAACGCTGTGTCCTGCCGCCTGCGCGGCTTTGCGGTATTCCTCCGCCATCCAGGCTGTATTTCCGTTCGCTCTGGGCGAACCCTGAAGAATTAGTACGTTCATGTTATTTCCTTTCTGCGTTGGTTGTTATGCGCGATTGAACTTGTCTTTACTGTAACGTCAGCGACAATATACGGGAACCTACTGCCGTTCAATTGGCTCATAGTCGATCTTCGATTCTTCGTCGGTCGCTTCAAGTTTCATAATGACGGGACGAAGACCGTCGTTGCAGCTGACGATCGCAACGCCAGGCTTCTTTATCCAGTCGCCGTAGTAGAAAAGAGACTCGTTTGCGCCGTGAGCCAGAGCGAAGACATACTGATAGATTGCCTTCCATGCCTCGTCGCAGAAACCTTGCGGTTTAGCGTAGTCGGCATAGAACACGTCGCCCTCCTTCATCATCGGGCAGGCGGTCAGCCCATCAGCTCCGTATTCCGCCGCAAGCTCCTTGTCAAGCGTTGTCTTGAGAATAGTTATCTTTACGCGTTTCATTGTTTATACCCTTCATTATTCTAATGATAATTGTCAGACCGATTCGTTTGACGGCGAATGCGTAAGCCCATTAGAATTTCCGGGGGCTTACGCGCCCCGGCTCGCCCTACTGTTCCGTAGGCTGGGCGGCGTAGTCGATTGTAACGCCGATGCCAAAATGGAAATAATAGTCCGGGTAGCCGGTAACCGGAATCCAGAACGCCGTTGAATTGGGGCGTCCGTCTCCACCGGGGTAATTGAACCATGACGCCACGCCTTTGTCCATCATCTGCTTGTGACGGCACAAACCGGCTTTGAATCCCGGACAACCGCGGGCGCAGTTCTGACCAACGACGCGACCGTATTTTTCTGCCGCCGGGTTGACGGCAATAACGCGATGGGACTTGTGGCAAAGCTGCATCGGTTCCGGGAAAGCGTCACACAAGAGGTGAAAAGCCTCGCTGAGCTTCATTTCGATTTGTTCCTGTTCTGTCATTGCGATTCCTTTCTGTCTCACACGGAGACGCGGAGGGTTATTGTTGTGAGGGTTTGGGGTCGGAGTAGCCGTTAACTACTCGTGCATACCCATCTATAAACTGGTTTAATGCGATTCCTTTTTGTCTCACGCGGAGTTGCGGAGACGCGGAGGATTATTTTATGAGGGTTTGGGGTCGGAGTAGCCATTAACTACTTGTCCAAACCCATCAATAAACTGGTTTATTACGATTCCTTTTTATCTCACGCGGAGATGCGGAGACGCGGAGGATTATTACTGTGAGGGTTTGGGACCGGTGTAGTCGTTAACTACTCGTGCATACCCATCTATAAGCTGGTTCATTCCGAAATTAACGA
>JAZMZV010000147.1:0-4388 GCA_045586185.1 Thermoguttaceae bacterium
GTGTGCGTGCGCGGGACAATCGTTTTGTTCGCCTGTCGGCGAATGCGTAATTCCGCTCCCGATGGTCGCTCCATTACCGCCTTCCATTTTTTGCATTCTTCGCGTACTTTCTCCGCATCTCCGCGTGAGGCTTTTCTTCGGCGGGCGAAACGCCCGCGAACCGGGCTCATCCGTGTGCGTGCGCGGGACAATCGTTTTGTTCGCCGTTCCGGCGAATGCGTAATTCCGTTCGCTAAAGCGAACTCCATTACCGCCTTTCATTTTTTGCGTACGCCCTCTGCCGAAAATAATTTATGCGTCCTCTTGAACAAATTCGTCTTTAGCGCTATAATATAGATAACGTGTAAATTATTGTTAATTACGAGAAGCGTCCCCATTTTTTCCGCAACTCGCTATAATTGCTAATTGCTCATTGCAAATTGCTAATTTAATAATATGAATCCCAGCCAGCTTTCCGCTTTCCTTCGCGACAAGATATTCCCTTACGTCCAGGCGCCAGGTCAGTACCTGGGCGGGGAGATCAATTCTGTTGTCAAGCCGAACTTCCACGGCGGGAAATTCTGTATGATTTTTCCCGACATGTATTCCATCGGCATGAGCTGTCACGGATTGCAGGTTCTGTATCATTTAATGAACCTTCAGCCCAACTGGCAGGCGGAACGCGCGTTCGCCCCGCAGCCGGACATGGAAAAACTCGTCAGAGCGTACGGGATTCCGTGGTTCTCTCTCGAAACGAAAACGCCGCTGAACCAGTTCGACGTTCTCGGGTTTACCCTTCAGCACGAATTGTGTTACACAAACGTCCTGACGATTCTGGACTTGTCCGGCGTCTCGATAACGTCGGCAGACCGGGCGGAGGACGCGCCGCTGATTCTGGCGGGCGGGCCGTGCGCCTGGAATCCGGAGCCGCTGGCGGATATTTTCGACGCCTTTATTATCGGGGACGGCGAGGAGTCGCTACCGCAGACGTGCGAAAAATGGCGGCAGCTTCGTCTTGAGGGCGTCAGTCGAAAAGACGCTCTTCACGCGATGGCAGCGGAATTCGAGTGGCTTTACGTCCCGTCATGTTACACGCCGGACGAGAGTTTCTGCCCCGTCCCGATTTACGACGACGTTCCCGCCGTTATCAAGCCGGCAATCGTCCCGGACTTGGAAAAGTACCCGCTGCCGGTTAAACCCGTCGTGCCGTGGGTGGAAGCCGTTCAAGACCGCGTCGCGGTGGAAGTTATGCGCGGCTGTCCGTGGAAATGCCGGTTCTGTCAGTCCAACCCGATTAAACGTCCGGTTAGAATCCGCAAGCCGGAAACCGTCTGCAAAGCGGTGGAAGAAGCGGTCGAGGCGACCGGGTACGAAGAAGTAACGCTCTTGTCCCTCTCGACGGGCGACTACCCGAAAATCAACGAGGTTATTAAATATCTGGACGACGTCTCCCGCTGTCCGTGTAACAGCGCGCAGGAAGAGGAGTCCGACGAGCTTCCCCCCGACGGCGATATCAGCAAAGTCAAACGGACGGCGCGAAACTTTTCCGTCTCCGTGCCGTCGCTGCGCGTCAACAGCCATCTCACCCGGCTGGGCGAGGTTCTCCGAACGCAAAAACATTCCGGCTTAACGCTGGCAATCGAGGCGGCAAACGAGGACATGCGCGTTATTATCGGCAAACCGATTACCAACGACGATCTGCTCGAAGGGTGTCGAATCGCGTTCTCCCGCGGATTTCAGCGCGTGAAAATGTACTTCATGTGCGGGTTCCCCGGCGAACGAAACGACGACCTGGACGCCATTTTCGAGCTGGCAGAACGCGTCGCCAGGCTGGGCAAAGAGGTTTCCGGACGCTGGCCGAAGATTTCCGTCAGCGTTTCCAATCTGGTTCCTAAACCGCATTCCCCGTTCCAGTGGCTGCCCATGCAGACGCGGGACTATTTCAACGAGGCGGGCTACTATCTGCGCCATCGACGCTTGCCGACGTCCATTTCCGTTAAGACGCACGACGTCGCCGGATCCATGTTGGAAGGCGTCATGTGCCGCGCCGACCGCCGGGCGGGAAAGGCGATTATCGAAGCCTGGAAACGCGGCGCCCAGTTCGATTCCTGGATTGAATACTTCAAACCCCGAATCTGGGAAGAAGCGTTCGAGGCGACCGGCTTGGACGTCCAAGCGATTCTTCACGCCCCGAAAACTGTAACAGACCGTCTCCCGTGGGACTTTATCCAAATCCGACAAGGGAGAGAGTATCTGGAAAAAGAGTTTCTGCAAAGCATGAGGGAGGTAGCGGCGAGGAAAACTGCGGCTGAGGATAGCGAGTTAGGAGTTAGGAGTGAGGAGTGAGGAGTTGACGCAAGCGCTCCTCGTTGGTTAAGAGCAGGTCAACTAGTTCACGGATTTGACGGATTAGACGGATATTCACCGATTGTGCAATTGGCGCATCAATCGTTTATTATTTAACACGAAAAACACGTCATAAGCGAAAAAGGCGAAAGAGATTATTTAAAAAGATTTTCGTTTCTTTCGTTCTTTTCGTGTATTTCGTGTTTAAAAACTTCGGCGGGTGTTTCAATCTCGAATGAAAACTACGCCAGGTCGCGGTCTTCAAACATGAGCAGCGCAACAACCAGCGCCGCGACGCAGTACAAAACGCAATAGAGGGACGAGAATCCCAAATACGTCAGCGGCACAGCCTGATTGGCGCCAATGGACGACTCGATGCTGAAATGCCCTAAAACCGGCAATATCGCCGCCATAACGTTGGTTAAGAAGTCTACAATTACAGACCTCCCCCCATGAAGCATTTGGCTGACGTACTGCGGCAGATACTGAATCAGATGTCCCAGCAGGAAGATGGAAAGACAGCAGGTAATGTTCGCCAGCATCGGAAGCCGGGTGGAAAGAGCGACGGCGACGGCAACCATGGTCGCGGTTTCCAAAAAGTTCATCGCGATACTGGGCGTGATGTTGACCATCGCGTCGACGCAATCCTGGGTTTTCGGTTCTTCTTCGCAGGACTCGCGGGCGTTGTGAACGACCTTGTATCCGGTTGTGCCCAAAAACAGTCCGCCGAGGGCGATGTACATGACAAACACCGGCACGAGAATTCCAAAAAACTTGCCCAAAATAAGCTGAACGCGGCTGACGGGCTTGGAAAGCAACATCAACGCGGTTTTCCCTTCGATTTCTTCGGCTATGGAAACGCCGGAAAGCCACAATCCCAACAGAATCGCGGGGATTTTAATAAACGTCAAACCGACAGACATGTGCATTTTGAGGTCTTCGCCCAACGTGTTGAACGGAATATAGGGCAAAAACAGCAGCAACGCAACGCCGAATCCAAGCAAAGCCGTAAAAAGCGTTTGATTCATGCCCTCTTTGGCGGTTACCCAAATTAACGCATACAGTTTTGGAAAAACGACTCGCGTCAAAACCAAAACGAGAATCAGGAACGCTGTCGTTGCGGCAAGGTATACCGGCGGATACCACATGGAATCAAACCAGGTTTTAACGTCGGCAAGCAGAATCGGCGGAAACATATTCATGGATAGTATTAAGTGGTAAGTGGTTAGTTGTCAGTGATTAGTTAAAAGCAGATTTTAACCTACTAATTCTTTTCTATAATTATAATCTGTTTTTCATTCCAGACAAGAGGGTCATAATTGATATTGACAGATTTCTAAACAATTTCTATTATGCAATCACGCACAGGACGATAATATATATAGACGGAGGGGGGCAAAAAACGGATTTCCCCGTCCGGCTGTCGCGTTATTCACAAGACTGTAAACCGAAAGAAAACATATCGCCATGAGAATTGCAATATTCATTTTGACCGCGCTGTTGTCGATTGGCAGCGCCATGGGGCAAACGCCAATGTACGCCCCGCCGACCGTTCCCATCGCTCCCACCGTTCCGCAGACGCAATATCTGCTTAAAGCGGACTTCAATCTCCTGGAAGGCGTGGTTCGTCAGGAAGGACGATATTACGTCGTTCAGAGCGTTAACGGCGGGTCCATGTTCGTTCCGCTGGACCAGACGCTGGCGGTTTGCAATAACATGAACGACGTCTACGCGGCGCGCGTTGCCGCCATTCAGTCTATAGACGTCGTTTCTTATTTGAACCTGACAGACTGGTGCATCAAATACAAAATGCTCGACAAGGCGGAACAACATCTGGAATACGCCAAAAGAATTCAGTTCGATTACCCGTACATTCCCGTCATGGAACGCCGGTTGGCGCTGGCAAAACAGCAGTTGTCGCGAGAGATGGATCCTGCTAACGACAAGGTCGTTCCCGATTCCAGCAAGAACGACCCGATTACCCAAATCAACAAACTCCGCAGCGAACGCACCGCTCTGGAACAGATTGCCAAAAACATGCCCGGCGACACGCTCAAGCAGTT
>JAZMZV010000148.1:0-14780 GCA_045586185.1 Thermoguttaceae bacterium
GTTTCTTTGCGAACTTTGCGGACTTTGCGACTTAAAAAATGCGGGCGATACGCCCGCGAACCGGGCTCATCCAAGTGCAATCGCGGGAAAAAGTTGAACCGCTGCGCGGTTCAATGCGTAATTCCGTTCGCCGTTGGCGAACTTCATTACCGCCTTCCATCCTCCGCGGCTCCGCATCTCCGCGTGAGATTTCTTTTGTGGCAGAGGACTGCCGAGCGCCGGGGGTTCGGGCGAGCTGTCCTACGAAATAGATTATTTCTTGTACCTGCAACGTAGCCCGAGGACGGGCTACATCCAAGGAGGTTTTCGGCTGCGTCAGTTTGGTATGCACGATTCTCAGCGTTTTGTTCGCCGTTACGTTCGCTTCGCTCACACCCACGGGTTAACACCCGTGGCTCGCCTATGCGTAACTACGTTCGCTTCGTTACCGCCTTTCAATCTTTGCGAACTTCGCGGACTTTGCGTGAGATTTTCTTCGGCGGCTGAGACAGCCGCGATCCAGCGGGGCTGTGGTTTCTCGCTACGAAAAAGGTTTTTGGAGGCTTCCGCCGCAAGCGTAACGCCAATTGATTACTTTGCGAACTTCGCGTGAGGCTTTCTCCGCGACTCCGCGGCTCCGCGTGAGGATTTTCTTCGGCGGCTGAGACAGCCGCGATCCAGCGGGACGGTGGGGAAATTCTGCGTAAAGAGATGTTTCTAATTCCGGCAAAGTAGCCCGAGGACGGGCTACATCCGGGGGAGTTTTTCGGCTGCGGCGGTTTGGTATGCACGATTCGCAACAAAGCGTAACTACGCGAACTTCGTTCGCTCCGTTACCGCCTTTCATTCTTTGTGTTCTTTGCGGCTAAATTTCTTTGGCGAACTTACGTCCGCGATCCAGTAAGATTATCGGTTTCGTCGCAGTGCGAGTGCGGGGCATTGGACAAGGCGGCGCCTAGGGGCGCCGCACTCCCCGACGCAAGCGGTCGTCTTTGCGTTACGCTTGCGTAATTGCTAATTGCTAATTGCAAATTGCTAATTTATTCCTGCAGTTGATCAAGTACGATTTGCGCCGCTTCTGCCAGTTTGACGTGGTTGTTCATGGCGACTTTTCTCAAGAAGGCGTGAGCCTCGTTCTCGTCCGTCTGGTACATAGCCATGAGTTTTTCTTTCGCCCGAAGGATCGTTTTCGATTCCTTGAGCATGCTCTCCAAAGACAAAATTCGATTAGAAAGACGATGCACCTTCGTCTGAACCTGCGACAGCACCGTTATCGTGTGCAGCAGCAGTTCAGGAGAAATCGGCATCTCCAAATAGACGCTGCCTGTAGATTTGGGAGCGCTTTCCATGCCGGCGCGGTCAAGCAGAACGATGATTTGAGAAACGTCCTGAAGGATTTCCGCCGTCGCCAGTCCGGACATGTCCTGCAGACGCTGAGACAATACAACCAAGTCTGGAACGAGCTGTCGGCATCGACGGATCGTTTCATTCCCGCTTGCGCTGACGCCCAAGACCTCGTGCCCTGCTTCCAAAAGCAGGGCAGTCAGTCTGTCTGGCAGCTGAACGTTTTGTGACGCTATGAATATGGTGGACATGAATCAAAAGTGCAATTGAGAGTTGCAAAGGGATGAAAGGCGGTAATGGAGCGACCAGCGGGAGCGGAATTACGCATTCGCCGTAAGGCGAACCAGCGTCTGTGAAAGCGTAACTTCATTCGCTTCGTTCATTCCGTTACCGCCTTTCAATTCTGCCTTAGTACCTTGCCAGATACCGATCCAGTTCCCACTGATGAACCTGGACGCGGTAGGAATCCCATTCGATGTTTTTGGCTTCGACGTACTTGCTGTAAATGTGTTCGCCGAGGGTTTCGCGAACCAGGCCGTCTGCCTGCATGGCTTCGATAGCGCGCTTCAGACCGCCGGGGAGGGACTCGATTCCGGCTGCTTTGCGTTCCTCGTCCGTCATCTTGAAGATGTTCGTATTGACCGGGGCGGGCGGAGTGAGCTGCTTCTTAATGCCGTCCAGACCGGCGCGGAGAATAACCGCCAAGGCGAGGTACGGGTTGCAGGACGGGTCGGGGCATCGCAGTTCGATTCTCGTGCCGTTGCCGCGGGCGCCGGGGATGCGAATGAGCGGACTGCGGTTTTTCGCCGACCAGGCGATGTAAACCGGGGCTTCGTAGCCGGGAACGAGACGCTTGTACGAATTGACCAGCGGGTTGGTAATGGCGACGATTCCGCGAATGTGCGCCAGAACGCCAGCCATGAACTGGTACGCCGTCTGTGACAGTCCTTCCGGGTCGGCGGGATCGCAGAAAGCGTTCTTCCCGTCTTTGGAAAGGCTCATATTGACGTGCATGCCGCTGCCGTTGATGCCGAAAATCGGCTTGGGCATGAACGTGGCGTGCAGTCCGTGACATTTTGCAATCGTCTTGACGACCAGCTTGAACGTTTCGATGTTGTCGGCGGTGCGGAGGGCTTCGTCGTACTTGAAGTCGATTTCGTGCTGACCGTAGGCGACTTCGTGGTGCGAGGCTTCGATTTCAAAGCCCATGTCTTCCAGGGTCAGGCAGATGTCGCGCCGAACGTTTTCGCCCATGTCGTTTGTGCCGAGGTCAAAATACCCGCCTTTGTCGGTCGTCTGAACGGTGGGGACGCCGTTGGCGTCGGGCTGAAGGAGGAAGAACTCGCATTCCGGACCGACGTTGAATCCGAATCCCATGTCTTTGGCTTCCTGAAGAACTTTTTTGAGAATGTATCGCGGATCGCCTTCAAACGGCGTCTGGTCAGGACGATAGACGTCGCAGATAAGCCGGGCGACTTTGTTTTGCTGCGGCCGCCACGGGAAGATGACGAACGAATCGTAGTCCGGGCGAAGATACATGTCGGATTCTTCGATTCGGACGAACCCTTCGATTGAAGAGCCGTCGAACATGCACTGGTTGTTGAGGGCTTTTTCGAGCTGGCGGGCGGTAATGGCGACATTCTTCAGAGCGCCGTAGAGGTCAGTGAATTGAAGACGAATAAAACGGACGTCGTTTTCACGCGCCATTTCCAGAATCTGTTCCTTGGTGAGTTTACTCATGATACCTTTCTCTCAGGTTAGGCGTCGAACTAAAGACTTGCAAACCAGGTTTTCAATTCGATGCGGACATAAAAAAACGCCTCCGGGAAAACGGAATGTAACATCTGTTTCTCCGGAAGCGCCGTTGCTTCTCAAACTTTACCGTTAGTATACCCGCCGTCAAAATGCTGTCAAGTCAAAAGTCCAAAATCGGGATTATTTCGATCGATTTTCATCGGCATTTTTGCCGGAACGACGAACTGGCGATCTCAAATCGATAAATTTTGATCTTTACGGTTTATCCTCGTATACAGCGGACGAAATGCGGTTTTTGAAAGTCGATAAAAAAAGAGCGAATTCTTTCCGCTCCGGCAAAATCGCCGGATAAAATCGTTTGAAAAAACGGCTCAAAGGGGACTTTTCTCTTGACGCCTTTTCTCCTTGCTGTATACTTGACGTCGTTATGTGAAAGCAACGGCGCTTTCGGAGTTCGACGGTTATAGAACGTGACGACCGTCGCGCCCCGAAGGCGTTTTTTTATAGCTGAAAGAATGAGTTGCGAGAAACGAGTTGCGAGTTGCGAGAAACGCAAGCGCCTCACTAAATTTCTCTCGCTACTCGCCACTCGCAACTCGCAACTAATTAATAAGGTCTGACTTCAGACAGTCAGGAAATAGCCATGATAAAAGAATCGCTCAAAGAAGGCGCTGTTCGGATTCCGTCCGGGTGCGCCATTTGCGGGATAATCGACCGAACGGGCCGCCGGTTCAACGGGGCTGACATAATCGAGTCTATTGCGGTTATGCGCGATCGGTCGAACGGGCTGGGCGGCGGATTCGCGGCGTACGGCATCTATCCGGAGTACAAGGATTTCTACGCCCTGCACGTGTTTTACGATTCCAACGAGTCCAAAAAAACGGCGGAATCGTTCTTAAACGATCATTTTTATATTGAGACCAGCGGACGCATCCCCACGGAAAAGACGCCGACGATTCGTCAGCAGCCGAAAATCTGGCGGTATTTCGTCAAGCCGAACCGGTACAAGCTCCAGGAATCGGAACTGACCGGGGAAGAGTACGTCGCTCAATGCGTCTTCAAGGTCAACAGCCGCTTTGACGGCGCGTATATTTTCTCCTGCGGGAAGAACATGGGCGTTTTCAAGGGCGTCGGCTATCCGGAAGACATCGGGCGCTTTTATCGTCTGGAAGAGTACAAGGCGTACTTGTGGACGGCGCACGGTCGGTTCCCGACCAACACGCCAGGATGGTGGGGCGGAGCGCATCCGTTCGCGCTGCTGGACAGAACCATCGTTCACAACGGCGAGATTTCCTCTTACGACGCCAACCGCCGTTACGTCGAGATGTACGGATACGCCTGCAAGCTCCAGACAGACACCGAGGTTATCACGTATCTGTTTGACCTGCTCAATCGCCGTCACGGTCTTGACCTGGAAACCGCCGCTCAGATTCTCACCGCTCCGCATTGGGAAGACGTCGACCGTATGCCGGCGCAGCAGGCGGATCGGATTCGGACTCTGCGTCAGATCTATTCCGGCGCGCTGATTACCGGGCCGTTCTCGATTATTCTCGGATTCAACGGCGGAATGGTTGCGCTGAACGACCGACTCAAACTCCGTGCGTTAATCGCTGCTGAGGCGGGCGACCGGGTCTACGTCGCGTCGGAAGAATGCGCAATTCGCAAACTCTGCCCCCAGCCGGACAAGGTTTGGGCGTGCGAAGGGGGACAGCCGGTTATTGTTTACGCGGATTTGGAGAAGAGACAAGAGGCAGTAGGCAGTAGGCAGTAGGGGATAGGAAAATACCATGATAGATTATTCGTTACCAGAATTTTTAGTTGACCGCGACTTGAATCGGTGTATTCAATGCGGGGTCTGCGTTCGTCAGTGCGCGAACGAGGTTCACGCCTTCGCGCCGAACGATCCGAAAAAGATGATTGTAGACGAACGGAAGTGCGTCAACTGCCAGCGTTGTGTAACGCTCTGTCCGACGCATGCGCTGTCGATTCGCAAGCACCCCAATCAGATGAGGGAAAGCGCCAACTGGCAGCCGCAGTTGATTAAAGAGATTTTCAAGCAGGCGGACACCGGCGCGGTTCTGCTGTCCGGAATGGGAACGCCTCAGCCGTACCCGGTCTACTGGGACAAGATGCTGCTCAACGCGTCACAGGTTACCAACCCGTCCATTGACCCGCTGCGCGAGCCGATGGAAACGCGCACGTTTTTGGGGCGCAAGCCGGAACGGTTCAGTCCGGACGTCAAAGCGCCAACCGTCATGCCCCCTCAATTGGAACTGAAAACGCCGATTATGTTCTCGGCAATGTCGTTCGGGTCGATCAGCCTCAACGCTCAGAAGTCGCTGGCGATGGCGGCGCAGGAGCTGGGCATAGCGTTCAACTGCGGCGAAGGCGGTCTTCATCACGACTTGCTCCCGTACGCGAAAAACTGCGTCGTTCAGGTCGCGTCCGGGCGATTCGGCGTCTACAAAGATTATCTGATGAACTGCGCGGCGGTGGAAATCAAAATCGGTCAGGGCGCCAAGCCGGGAATTGGCGGGCATCTGCCGGGCGAAAAAGTCAACGAGGAAGTCAGCCGCACGCGGCGAATCCCGCAGGGAACCGACTCGATTTCTCCCGCGCCTCATCATGACATTTACTCGATTGAAGACCTGCGCCAGCTCATTTACGCGATCAAAGAGGCGACCAACTACACGAAGCCGGTTTTCGTCAAGATTGCAGCGGTTCACAACGCAGCGGCGATTGCTTCTGGAACGGCGCGGGCGGGCGCGGACGCGATTGTCATCGACGGCTTTCGCGGAGGCACCGGCGCCGCCCCGACTCGCGTTCGCGACAACGTCGGCATCCCGGTCGAACTGGCTCTGGCGGTTATTGACCAGCGTCTGCGAGACGAAGGGATTCGACAGCAGGTTTCCCTCATCGCGACCGGGTCGATTCGCTGTTCCACCGACGTCGTCAAGGCGATTGCGCTGGGCGCCGACGCGGTTTACATCGCTTCCGCCGCGCTGATTTCTCTGGGCTGTCACATGTGCCGAAACTGCTATACCGGCAAGTGCAACTGGGGAATCGCCACGCAGCGGGAAGACCTCACCCGAAGACTCAATCCTGAACACAGCTACCATCGCGCCGTCAATTTGATTAACGCCTGGACGCACGAGATTACGGAAATCATGGGCGGAATGGGAATCAACGCCGTCGACTCCCTCAGATCTAACCGAAAAGCGCTCCGGGGAATCGGACTTAACGACTCCGAACTGCGAGTTTTGGGTATCAGCGCCGCGGGAGAGTAACAGACAAATCAACGAACAAATAATCAAAAGAGAATAAATCATGAAAAAAGTATATCCCAATGAAGACTGGTGTTTGGGGTGCAAGCTGTGCGAAGTTTACTGCGCCGCGGCTCATTCCCCATACCGAGACGTTCACGCTGCGTTTGACACGCCTGACGGGTCAAAGCCGCAAGCGGGAATTGTGGTCGAAGGCGACGTCAAACATTCGATTGCTATCAGCTGCCGGCACTGCCCGGACGCACCGTGCGTTGAAGCCTGTATATCCGGCGCGATGCAAAAGACGGAAGACGGCATGGTTTGGTGCGACACGACGCGCTGCGTGGGCTGTATGACGTGCGTTCTGATTTGTCCCTACGGGGCGGTTCACAAAGGCGAAGGCATGAAGACTGTTACAAAATGCGACCTGTGCTCCTGTACGGGAGAACCGGAATGCGTCCGCCACTGCCCGGCGTTTGCTCTTGAGTACAGAGAGGAGGAATCAGCATGAGTCCACTAAAATCCGTTTCGAAGAAATCCGTCACGCCAGTCAAGTATTTGATAATCGGCAACTCGGCGGCTGGCGTCGCCGCTGTCGAGTCCATTCGTCAGTACGACAAAACCGGGACGCTGGCTGTCGTCTCCGACGAGCCGTGGCATACGTATTCCCGCCCGCTGATCTCCTATTTGCTGGAAGGGAAAACGACTCAGGAGAAGATGCGCTATCGCGGCGATTCGTTCTATGAAAGATACGCTGTCGATACGTATCTGGGCGTTCGCGCTGAAAAACTCGATACAAAAAAGCGAACTGTAACGCTGTCCGACGGCGTCGTTTTGAAGTACGAAAAGCTGCTTCTGGCGACCGGGAGCGTTCCGTTCGTCCCGCCGATTAGCGGCTGCCCGGCGCCGAATACCGGGAAAGGCGTTTACACGTTTATCAAGCTGACAGACGCGCTGGCTCTGCAGGAAACCGTTACAGCGTCAACGCAGGTCGTCGTTATCGGCGGCGGCTTGACGGGCGTCAAGGCGACAGAGGGCTTATTGCATTTGACGAAGAACATTTCCCTTGTCGAGCTTGCCCCGCGAATTCTCCCCAACGCGCTCGATACAGCGGCGTCCGACATCGTCAAGCGCCGACTTGAATCGGCGGGCGTAACAATCAACTGCGACGCGTCCGTCTCGGAAGTTCTTATTGGAGCCGACGGCAACGTCAGTTCCGTAAGACTTTCGGACGGGCGAACTATCCCCTGCGACGTTTTGGTTATTTCCATCGGCGTGCGGCCCAACGTCGAACTGACCAAGGGAACCGACGTCGCCGTCGAACGGGGGATTCTCATTGACGAAACATGCCAGACAAGCGTTCCCGACGTCTTTGCCGCCGGCGACTGCGTCGTGTCACACGATTTGACGGACGATTCCAAACGAATCCTGGCGATTCTGCCCAACGCGTATCAGCAGGGCAAGACAGCCGGCGCCGTCATGGCAGGTCAGGAACGAACCGACAAAGGCGCGCGTCCGATTAACGCGACCAGCTTTATCGGCTTGCCGCTGATCACCGCCGGGAAAACCAGTCTGACCGCTGAACAGGCGGCTGAACAGGGAATTACAATCGTCGTTGATTCAGAGGGCGAGAATTATCGAAAGCTGGTTATTCAAAACGATCGAATTATCGGATTTATCCTCCTGGGCGCGGCGTATACAAAGCGGGCGGGAATCCTGACAGACCTGTTAAACCGTCAGGTTCCGCTGTCGTCAGTCGGCGCTGGCGTGTTACAAACGCCGGAGCTGCTGCTTTTCGACAAAGCAGAAAGATTGCAAAGAATGGAAGGAGTGCGTAGCATATAACATCATGATCATAGTTAATCATATAGACGCAAACGATATGCAGTATACGGAACTCAACCGGATTATTCGTCAGAAGCCGGGAGAGTACACGCTCAGCAACGTCAACGGGCAGCGTTACATCGGCTGCGGGCTGGGCTCCGAATTTAAGATCAACATTCACGGCACGCCCGGCAACGACCTGGGCGCCTTTATGGACGGCGCGTCGGTGAACGTCTTCGGCAACTGCCAGGACGCGACCGGGAACTCGATGAATCAGGGAAGAATCATCGTTCACGGTTCCGCGTCCGACACTGCCGGATACGCTATGCGAAACGGCGAGATATTCATTCAGGGCAACGCCGGATATCGCGTCGCCATTCACCTCAAACAGTACGGCGCCGACGTCCCAAAAGTAGTAGTCGGCGGGAAAACCGGCTCCTTCCTGGGCGAATACATGGCGGGCGGAATCGTCCTGATTTTAGGGCTGGGTCTGGCGCCCGACGAAGATATTACCGGCGCTCATTGCGCGACAGGAATGCATGGCGGCGTCATCTATTTGGCGCGGGACATTCCCGATTACAAAGTCGCCTTTGCGATGAACAAAACCCCGATCGACGCCGAGGACGAGAAAGCCATTCGTCCGTTGATTGAACAGTACTGTCAGCATTTTGGAGAGCTTCCCCATTCGCTGCCGTTAGACAAATTTGTCAAGATCCGTCCACAGACTTCCAGACCGTATGGAAAAATGTATGTTGGAAACTAAAAGTGCGTAGCGCGTAGAAAAAAGTGCTTAGTGCATAGTGCTTAGTGCATAGGAATCAAGCGCTACACTAAATACTAGGCACTAGGCACTAGGTACTAGGCACTCATCATTACCCTAACCCCCCTTTACTATTATGACCTACAAACCCTTATTTTCGTTGCGCGATTCCGAACAGGCAATCAAGCAGGTTAAAGATTGTTTTGAACAAACGCTCTCCCGCGAGATGGGACTGCAGCGCGTTACCGCTCCGTTTTTCGTTCGAAGCGGCACGGGACTTAACGACGATTTGAACGGCGTCGAAATGCCTGTCGCTTTTAACGTTAAGGGCGCTCATCAGACGGTTGAAGTCGTCCAGTCGCTGGCGAAATGGAAACGTTACGCTCTGAAACGTTACGGATTCCAGCCCGGCGAAGGTCTGTACACCGACATGAACGCCATTCGTCCCGACGAAGATTTGGATAATATCCATTCGTTCTACGTTGACCAGTGGGACTGGTGCAAGATCATCCTTCCGGAACAGCGCAACGTCGAAACCCTTAAGGCGACGGTCGAGAAGATTTACGCCTGTATTGTCGAGTGCGAAAAGACGATCAGCGCCAAGTTTCCGGTTGTTACGCCGCTTCTGCCGGAAAAGATTACGTTTGTTACAACCAAGGAGATGTACGAACAGTATCCAACCCTGACGCCCAAACAGCGCGAGACGGAATACTGCAAGAAATACGGCGCGATTTTCGTTATCGGCATCGGCGGCGCGCTGCCGGACGGCTCGATTCACGACGGCCGCGCTCCGGACTACGACGACTGGACGACCCCTCGTCCCGACGGCGGAATCGGACTCAACGGCGACATCGTCGTCTGGAACCCGATTCTGGAATCCGCCTACGAACTGTCCTCGATGGGCATTCGCGTTGACGCCGAAACCCTGCTTCGTCAGCTGGAAATCCGCGGGTGCATGGAACGCGCTCAGTTCCCGTTCCACAAAGCCCTGTTGGCTGGCGAACTCCCGCAGACCCTCGGCGGCGGCATCGGTCAGTCCCGTTTGTGCATGTACATGCTCCGAACAGCTCACATCGGCGAAGTCCAAGCCGCCATCTGGCCGGACGAAATGATCGCCGAATACGCTGAAAAGGGCGTTACGCTGCTGTAACAGAAAATGAGTTGCGAGTAGCGAGTTGCGAGTTGCGAGAATAACAAGTTCTCGGAATTCGCAACTAAGAGCGGGGTTATGCAGTTTGTTCGCCTTACGGCGAATGCGTAATTACGTTCGCTGCGCTCACACCCACGGGTTTACACCCGTGGCTCGCCTGAATGATTCGTTTCAGTATCGTTTTTCATCTTCTCGCAACTCGCAACTCCCTATTCCCTCCTAACTCCCCCCTCCCAATCATGTTCCATTTCCCCTGCCAGCACAAGCGCTGGATCGTATTTTTTGCTCTGATTATTGGATTGAGCATTCTGGGATTGTTTGTCCCGGAATCGGCAGAGCAGTTTGAAGAAACGCCGGAGATTCTGGCGAGGCTCAACAAGGCGGATATCGCCTGGATGATAACGGCGTCTGGACTTGTCATGCTCATGACGCCGGGTCTGTCGTTTTTCTACGGCGGCATGGTTCGCCCGAAAAACGTCATTTCGACAATGTTACAAAGCGTCGTTTGCATTGGACTTATCAGCGTCCTGTGGGTTGTCATTGCGTTCAGCCTCGCGTTCGGGTCTGACTTTCACGGCATTATCGGCGACCCGCGAACGTTTTTCATGTTTAAAGGCGTTGGAATCAGCCCTGACGGAATTCGCGGGTTGTCGCTGACGATTCCTCTGGTTCTTTACGCTCTGTTCCAGATGAAATTCGCGATTATTACCCCCGCGCTGATTACCGGATCGTTTGCTGAACGCGTTCATTTCTCGGGATTCCTGGTGTTCGTGTCGCTGTTTACGATTTTCGTCTACGCGCCGCTGGCGCACTGGACGTGGCATCCAGACGGCATCCTGGCAATGATGGGCGTTAAAGACTTCGCCGGCGGAATCGTCGTTCATGCGTCGTCTGGCGTTGCCGCGTTAGCCGGGGCGATTTACCTCGGAAAGCGCGTCGAGCCGGGCGAGCATCATCCCGCCAACATCCCGATGGTTTTGATGGGCGCGTGCCTGCTGTGGTTCGGCTGGTTCGGATTCAACGGCGGCTCGTTCCTCGTTGCAGACGCCAACGCTGCCAAGGCGTTTTTGAACACGAACACAGCGTCCGCGTCCGCCATGCTGACCTGGTTCCTTTACGACGCTTTGCTGGGACGAAAGCCCTCAGCCATGGGCGCGGCTGTCGGCTGCGTTGCGGGTTTGGTTGGCATCACGCCCTGCGCCGGTTGGGTTACCGTCGGTGAGAGCCTGTTTATCGGGACGATCACCGCTCTGGTTTGTAACACTGCGGTTCACCTTCGCAACAAGACGGGCGTTGACGACGCTCTGGACGTCTTCTCCACTCACGGCGTCGGCGGCATTTTAGGCACGATTCTCACCGGCGTTTTCGTCGACGGCGCGCTGGACGGCAACTGGAAAATCTTCTGGATGCACGTACTGGGCGTTGTGATGGTTGTCGGGTATACGTTCGTCGTGTCGTACATCCTGTACTGGGTTACCGACAAGTTGGTCAACATGCGAGTCAACGTCAAGCACGAACAGCTCGGTCTGGACAGAAGCCAGCACGGAGAAAGCTACGGCATTCTGTACGAAGACGAAGAACACGAAATTCGCGAAGTCGCCATGGGCAACCAGGCGCACGCAAAATAGTTATGGAGTGCGGCGGCTTGCCGCCGCTTTTATAAGAAAAATATATAGAATTTCCAGAAACACGTTTCGTGCCAATAACGTTTGAACTTCTTTTCCCGGTATTTGGGACGAATTGATCTTCCAGCGTTATTGGCACGAATTTCTTTTTTCGATGTTCGCGGCGGAACTGGTAACGAAAGCGACGTCAAGCCGTCGCACTCCAAATCGCGCTCTGGCTCGCCTTATTCAAATATTTTTCCAATTCTTTTCTCCCCCCTCTTGAAAATTGCTACTCATTCAGTAGAATTAATTTAGATTGTTCAATCCTTTTTCTTATCAATTCTGTTACAGGAGAGATATTATTATGTTTTCCCTTAGAAAAATCGTCTCATTGACAGCGTTATTTGTAACCGTTTCACTTTTTACGGTTTCCGGTTTTAGTCAGGAATCGTCCACGCAGGACTCATCAAACCTGGAATCGCTCTACAATCAAGGTTGCGATTACTATGACGGCAAAGGCGTTCCGGTCGATCAAGTTAAAGCATTTGAACTTTGGAAACAGGCGGCAGAACAGGGACATGTCAAGGCGCAATGCCAACTTGGTGCTTGCTATGACTTCGGCGAAGGCGTTGACAAGGATATGAAAGAGGCGGTAAAGTGGTATACAAAAGCTGCTGAACAAGGGAATGCAGACGCTCAGTATAACCTTGCTCAATGTTATGCATATGGCAATGGCGTTGACAAAAACATGGATGAGGCGGCTAAATGGTATCGAAAAGCTGCGGAACAAGAACATGCAAAGGGAGAATACAGTCTTGGCGTTTGCTATGAAAATGGCTATGGCGTTGCCGCAGACATGGAGGAAGCGGTAAGATGGTATCGGAAAGCGGCGGATCAAGGATTTCCAGCGGCGCAATACAATCTTGCCAATTGCTATGAATCCGGCGACGGCATTGAAAAAAATTTAGAAGAAGCTGTAAAATGGTATACAAAAGCGGCAGAACAGGGAGACGCCATGGCTCAACACAATCTTGGTCTTTGCTATGCTTTTGGTAAAGGCGTATCCAAAGATATGAAAGAGGCTGTAAAATGGTGGCGCAAAGCGGCAGAGCAAGGAATTCCAGAAGCGCAATATAATCTTGGCGTTAGCTATGAACACGGTGATGGCATTGAGAAAAATCTGGAAGAAGCGGTTAGATGGTATCGAAAATCGGCTGATCAGGAAGATTCTAAGGCGCAATATAATCTAGGCGTTTGCTATGAACGCGGCTATGGAGTTGACAAAAACTTGGAAGAAGCGGCTAAGTTGTACCGTAAATCAGCTGATCAGGGAGACGAGCTGGCGCAATTCAATCTTGGCTTTTTCTATGAAAACGGCTATGGCGTTGAAAAAAACATGGAAGAGGCTGTTAAATGGTATAGAAAAGCCGCTGAGCAAGATTGTGCTAATGCTCAACATAATCTTGGCTTTTGCTATGAAAAAGGCGATGGCGTTGAAAAAAACATGGAAGAAGCCGTAAAATGGTGGCGAAAAGCTGCTGAGCAAGGATATTCACTGGCGCAATATCAGTTGGGACATTGCTATGAACTGGCGATCGGCGTTGATAAAAACATGGAAGAAGCGGCTAAGTGGTGGCGAAAAGCTGCGAAACAGGGCGATTCGCAGGCGCAATACCAGTTGGGGCTTTGCTATTCTAAAGGCGACGGCGTTGATAAAAACATGGAAGAAGCGGCTAAGTGGTGGCGAAAAGCTGCGGAGCAGGGCGATTCGCAGGCGCAAGAAAAGCTGTCTCTTTGTTATTACAACGGCAAAGGCGTTAAAAAAGACCTGAAAGAAGCCCTCAAATGGTATCGCAAATCCCAAGAGAAAAAAAGCGAATAAACTCGATTGAAACTTTTAACCCTCAATCGCCATGTCGAATTTTGATATTACTGTCGCTGGGCACATTTGTTTAGACGTCATTCCTCAACTGCTGGCGGGAACGACGGCAGAGAACGTCTTCTGTCCCGGAACGCTTCGGACGGTCGGGCCGGCAACGCTGTCGACCGGCGGGGTTGTCTCGAACACCGGGCTTTCTCTGTTTCAAATGGGATTTCGCGTTCAGATGACGGGAAAGGTCGGCGACGACCCGCTGGGGGCGACGCTGCTGGAGATTCTTCGGAAAAAAGACCCGGCTCTGACGGCGGGCATGATTGTTTCTCCCGGGCAGAACACGTCGTATACGGTCGTTCTTAATCCGCCGGGAATCGACCGGGCGTTTCTGCACTGTCCAGGCGTCAACGACGTCTTTACGGCAGACGAACTCAATACGCAGCAAATCGCCGCGGGGCGAATTCTCCATTTTGGATACCCGCCGTTAATGCGCGGCATTTACTCAGACGGCGGGGCAGGGCTGGCGGAGAAGTTCAGACAGGTTCAGACGCTCGGGCTGCTGACGTCGCTGGACATGGCGAACCCGGACCCGCTGGGCGAGTCCGGGCGGGTGGACTGGACGGCGTGGCTGAAAACCGTCTTGCCGACCGTTGACGTGTTCCTGCCGTCTTTTGACGAGATTCTGCTCATGACCGACAAGCCGCGGTACGACCAGTTATGCGAGAAACAGGTCAACCCCGCCGCCGCGTCCAGTTTGGAGGAAATCCGCGCCGTTTCCGCCCGGCTGACGGACTGGGGCGCGAAAATCGTCGTCATGAAACTGGGGGATCAGGGCTTGTACGTCCACGCGTCAGACGATTTATCGGCTCTGCAGACACGCGACAAATGGACAGCGTTTGACTGGTCGAGCTGGCGCGGAATCGACCTGTATTCGCCCTGTTATGACGTCCCGGTTGTCGGAACGACAGGGTCTGGCGACGCGACCGTCGCCGGGTTCCTCGCCTCGCTGATTAAAGACCTTTCGCCAAATGACGCGCTCAACGCCGCCGTCGCAACCGGAGCTTGCAACGTCCAAGCCGCCGACGCCGTCAGCGGCGTTCCCGACTGGGAGACGATTTTGGAGAATGCGGGAAATTGGAATAAAAAGAAGGGGATTGGGCATAGACCGTAGATCAATCTTGAGTAGATGGTTTTTATTTTGAACGCAGAGTGCGCAGACTCCTCG